>JAIBAQ010000103.1 GCA_019695095.1 Candidatus Hydrogenedentota bacterium | reverse complement strand
TGGCTCCGCGAGTAGGACTCGAACCTACGACCTAGTGGTTAACAGCCACCCGCTCTACCGACTGAGCTATCGCGGAATATCGCAGCCGGATACGTTACCAGACAACGGAGGCGTTTTCAACTTTTTTGGCGCTCGGACGATATGCTTGAGCTGCCGTCACGATACGCGCCGCAATTTCGTCACGCGGCCGTCGGGAATCCACTCGCCGACGTAGACGTTGCCGTCGTGGTCCCAGATGGCGCCGTGGGGCGACGTGAACTTGCCGGGCACGCGCTTCTCGTGGGGGATGTTAGGCCAGCCTTCCATCTTGTTGGCGTCGGGCACCTCGCCAAGATGGCACACGAGCTTGTTGTCCTTGTCGAAGATCGTCACGCGCCCAAACAGATCCGGTACGAGCAGGTCCGTGCCGCGCTGATCGAAATGGCAGGGGTGCAACAGGTCGTTGGTCACGAACCGCAGGTGGTTGCCCTCCAGATCGAAGTACTGCAAGCGCACGTTCGCGCGGTCAGCGACGACGATCTCCGGCTTCGCGCCGCGCGTGTCGATCCAGATGCCGTGCGGGCAGTTCATCTTGCCGGCTTCGGAGCCTTTGCCGCCCCAAGTCCGGATGTATTCGGCGTTCTTGTTGTACTGGTGAATGTAGCTGAGGCCGTAGCCGTCGGCGACGTAGAAATCGCCGTTGGGCGCAATCGCAATGTTCGTGGGGACGTACTGGTCTTCCTTTTCGTAGACCTTCGAGTCCATGGGACACTTGATCTCCCACACGACCTCGCCGGTGAGCGTCGTCTTCACACAACGGTGCTGGCCCGTCAACGCGAGGTAGAGATACTCGTCGCCGCCTTCCTTGCTCAACTGCAAGCCGTGCGCGCCGGACACATACTCTTCGCCCCAGGCCGTGATGTACTTGCCGTCGCCGTCGAACACCACCATCGAATGCCCCGTCGGGCTTTGGTTGTGCACGTAGATGCGGCCTTGCGAATCCTCGCAGACGCCATGCGTATTGCCGTATTTTACATTGTCCGGCAGCGCACCCCAGTTCTCCACCAACTCGTACGTGTGCGCGCCCGCGCCCATCGTCTTTGCCTTCACGCTCTTCTCCTTACTCTCGGCGCCCGCGATTGCCGGGCCTACTGCCGCCGCAACCGCGCCCGCGCCCAAGCCTTTCAACACCGTTCGGCGAGACACACCGCGTCCGCCGCGCACACCGTGCCCGTCATTGGTCATGGCCGTTCACCTCGTTCGTATGTGTAAGTCACCAGGAATCGGACTTATGGGACGCGTATTTTACGGGGTTGTGGAAGTAGGTGCAAGGGGAAGCAAGCACAAAGTATGTCTTGGATGGAGTCGATATACAACTCATGAGAAAACCGAAGGTCGATTTGGATGGAAATGCGTGTGAGATAGCAGAGGACTATTGCTGGCACTTGAAGCAAACACTCATTGAGGTTTACATATCTTGCACGGCGAATACCCATTCGAGATGGCCTCATCTCGTGATAAAGGTATGACTTGGGACGCTTTGTTCAAACCTCTGCACGTACGTGTGGAATGGTACTTTTGTCCGCTTTCGGGAGCTATATAGACGGTTGGTGTCGGCGTCAGGTCTTTTGACGTGCCATCGTAAGCACCAGTGTAGTCTGCAGATTCCTTCGTAGTCGATGGATCTTCATATGGAAGCAACTCTATATGAGCTAGCTCACGTCCGTCCAAGAAACCACTGTAGGTATTACCAGCGGCATCCCAACATCGAGCTTGATACCACTCCCCTCCATATCTTGATTCTCTCGTGACAATCTCGATCATTCCACCTTTAGGGATCGTTGAGGCACTCTTCTTGGCATATTCTTCATTACTCATCACTGGGAGAAATAGCACTGCGGCGCCAAGAGTGTATTTGCCCGGAGAGACTGGAGCCAAAGACTCCTCATGGACATCTTGCTGAGTCTGTGTTTCGCTGGCAGCAGGTAGCTGCACCTCGGGTGAGGCAACCGTTTCCGGGTGATTCGGAGTCCTTTCACGGGGCGCCAATACGGCAAGGACAAAACAGCCGCCAAAAAGAAGAAGCACTGCAATTCCACAACCCTTGGCAGCAACTGCACACCCTCGTTGTGGATTCGAAGACTGAGGAGAAGCCTCCTGCGCTTGGTGGCTTCCAGAGGCACCACTAGACAAGTGTGAGACGTTATAGACTCCTGTACCCGGAATTCCCACACTGGAATAGGGCCCGCGCGAGCCAACACCGACTCGCAGCCCTGGAATTCCTACGCTTACGCCTACACCTCGCTTCCCAAAGTTGAGGCGTGTGAACTTACCCAAGGTAATGCTCTTGCGAAACCGCCATGCCATCGCAAACCTCCGCGTTTCTAATAGCGAAGTCAATACTACTACTAATCTATGCTCCCAAACGAATGTGAATACCTTTGGCCAAGTAGCGCGCGGTGACGACAATGGAGTAAAACGGCCTTGTCGATGAGGCGGGGCCCGGAGGTTAGCGATGTCACCGAGCGACTTGGTTCTGTTGCAGCGATGGTGCGCCGAACGCGATGCCGAAGCGTTCGCCGAAGTGGCGAAGCGGCACGCGGGCATGGTCTTTGGCGTGTGCCGCCGCGTGTTGGGCGATGCATCGCAGGCTGAGGACATCGCGCAGGAATGTTTTGTTGCGCTGGCGCAGAGCGCTGTGCCCCCGCAAGCGAACCTCCCGGGGTGGTTGTATCGCGTTGCGGTCAACAAGGCCCGCGATCACGCGCGCAGCGACTCGCGCCGTCGAAGGAGAGAGACCTCCTACCAGCAATCGCGTCCCGAGACGAATGAGGTCCATTGGGGCGATATCGAAGCGTTTGTAGATGAGGCGATTGCGGGACTACCCGATGAATTGCGCGAGCCGCTCGTCGCGCATTTCGTTTTGGGACAGACACAGGCGGAAATCGCCGAGCGCATCGGCGTGTCGCGCCAAACCATCACCTACCGGATTGGACAAGGCGTGGAACGCGTCCGAAAGGACTTGGCAAAACGCGGCATCGGCGTTACGGCCTCCGCGCTCACGCTGGTTCTCACGGCGAACATGGCCGAGGCCGCGCCCGCGACGCTCGTCGCAGCACTCGGTAAATTGGCCGTATCCGGGATACCCGTCGCCGCAGGTGCGTCGATGTTGGGCGGACTGGTCACGGCAAAGACATTTGGGACGATAGTCGCTGCCGTGATCCTGTTTGGCATCGTGGGCATGGCCGCATTTCATATGAATCGCCGCGCACCAGTGCAGAAGATCGCCGCCCTGGATGCGAATGCGACAACGACCGGTCATTCCACAAGCGCAATAGTCCCTTCATCGAGCGGAGATCAAGGCGCGTCAACGCGCGCTGCCGCCGCCCCGTCAGGCGATGCCCTGCCCGTCGTGCGCATCACAGACATGAAGACGAAAGAACCCGTCTCCGGCATTGACGTCATCTTCTATAGACATGGCGTCGAGTGGGAGTTGAAAGCAACTTCCGATGCCACAGGACGCATTCCGGTTCCCGCGCTCGCTCCTGGCGACTACCGGGTATTGCTTCGCCGTAGTGCCTACTACCTTGCTGGAGGCACACCCACCTTCGAAGACAACGACGGCAGTCGAAAAGTACGGTTCACGGTGGACGCGCATGGGATCTGCCCACCTGTGCAACTCGACGTGTTGCGCGGTGCGACGGTGTCGGGGCGCGTATTTGATGAACGGCGTAATGAACCCGTCCCGGGAGTCTTCCTGAATGTAGCAACTATAGACACAAATAGAAAGTGGCTTGGCCTATCAGCAGAAACGGATCAACAGGGGATGTATCTTGTGGAAGGCCTTCCACCGGGACGGTGGGAAGTAATTTGCAGGTGTCCCAAGGATAGGGAATACAGGCTTCCGGTGGACATACCGCCCGCGTGCGAGCCAGTGACCGGTCTGGACTTCCTGGTCGACCGCGGTATACGCGTGTCCGGGCGCGTAACAAGTGAATCGGGACAGCCTGTAGTCAAAGCGACTGTACGCGGCGTCTTGCGTGCAAATGGAAATCTTGAGTCAAACGACGACCTTACCGGTCAAGACGGCCGTTTTAACCTGTACGGATTCGTACTGAGTGGACAGCTCAACCTGCAAGCGTCCAAAGACGGTGAACTCTCCGAAATTATCGGGCCATACGAACTGACTTCAGACATGGAAGGCATCGAAATCGCCGTCAAGCCCGGTCCCAGCGTTTCCGGCTTCGTGGTCGATGGCGACGGACAACCGGTCGCGGGAGCGCAACTCTCCGCCTACTACTTGCCCGAGAATTTTCCAGCAGTCGGCCCGAACGAGCGCGGACTGGATCACAACGACTTCAATGCATGGAGAGTCGCGACGGCAAACCCGGATGGCTCCTTCCAATTCCAGGGACTTTACCCAGGTGTCTACGGACTCAATGCCAAGGCACCCGGCGATTCGCCTCCCAGTTGGGGTGACATGTTGTTCTTGAAGCGAATCGTGGTTCAGTGGGGACACCAGCTCAAAGACATTCGGCTCGCACTCGGACAACCCGAGCAAGGGAATGGCCTAACCATCGCTGGTCGTGTGCTCACACAAGATGGACGCCCCGTTCCGGGTGCGGAGGTGATGGCATCGAAGCGTGGCGGTCCGTGGTACTCCAAGACAAAGGCAAATGCAAACGGAGACTTTTCACTACCGGGCCTGGACGAGGGGGAACACTCCGTCATGGCAACATTCGTGGATGTCGGGGAATCGGAAAAGGTCTACGCGCCCGCCGGGAGTCGCGGCGTCAATCTCCACATTCAGCCCAACGCTTCTATTAAGGGAAGCGTGGTTGACGCGGTTAGCGGCAACGCAATCGGGCGATTCAAATTTCTGTGCCAGGACTCCGGCAGCGTGGCGCCTCAGGGTATCTTGAAAGACATAGCAGTTGAGTCCAGGGACGGTATGCTTGAAGAGTCCGGCGTGAAACCCGGCTCGAAGGACCTAAGTGTCTTGGCTTCCGGATACCGCATATTCCGAGAGAGTTTCCAGGTCGAACCGGGTGAGACAAAAGTCCTGAACGTCCGTTTACAACCTTCCCCACCTCTAAGTGGCATCGTCGTGGACGAGAAGGGGTCGCCGGTTCCTTCGGCGCAGGTGTATCTGCTCGATCCGAATTACACCGTTGGAAGCATGACCTACGAGAGGCTGGCGCGTGATACGCAATGGAGAGATACCATTTCTGACGCCAATGGCACGTTCTCTGTCGACCTTGTGCCTCCCAATCCGTTGATGGTTTTCGCGTGCAAGCAAGGATACGCCGTCGGCAAGACACCAGTACTACAAAACTCAGATACGCTGCAAGACGTACGCATCGTGCTCCGTAAAGGCGGAACGATCGAGGGCCGCGTTACGATGGGTGGGCAACCTCTTTCTTGGAAAGTGGGGTATCCCGTATGCGTCAAGATCGCCGGCGAGGAAAGAGACACATCGGTCTGCGACAGCCAGGGCGCTTATCGTTTCGAGCAAGTCGAGCCGGGCGATGCGGTCGTAGAGGGGTACGTGTTTAAAGATGGAACAACTTTCCTCGTGGCTTCCCCAACCATACAAGTCAATGCCGGAGCCACCGTCGTGATGGATTTCGATCTGCCCATTTACGAGGGGTCCCTGCAAGGAACCATAAGCGCGGGCGGCCAGCCTCCTAAACGGGTTGAGATTGTCGCTACGTGGACCAATACCCAAGGCGAGAAGGAAACCGCACAGACTTCCTACCACCAAGAAGGCCGCTACACGCTGGACTATTTGCCCACCGGGAAGATCCAAGTTCATGTCGCCGCCATAAGCGCGGAGGGCGCGGCAGTTGAGAGGGAATTCGACGTCGACGTGGTTTCCGGTCAACCCACTGAAATGGACTTCGAGTTGTAGCGGCGAATTCACAAGGCAGGTCGAGATTAGAAGTGGCGGAGAGGGGGGGATTCGAACCCCCGGTACCGCAAGCGATACAACGGCTTTCGAGGCCGCCGCCTTCAACCACTCGGCCACCTCTCCGCGGATTGACAAAATCATCGCGCGGCCTAGCCGCACGCTATGGAATTGCGCACCCGATTTCACGAGCACGCAACGAAAGATGATAGCAGAGAACGGGCAGCCGAGTCGAACTTTTGTCACGCCCATAAGACCCATAGGACCCATTCGTCCCATTCGAAAAGCCGGAGCAAGCTAAACCACTTAATCTGGGCTCAGCGCTGTTTCGCCTTTCACGATTGCGGTAGAATCCGCTTCGTATGGAAAACGAGACACCATCCGGAAAGCCCGGCGCGCACAACATCATCTTTGCGGCCACGCTTTTTCTGCTGACCATTCTGGTCTTTCAAGGCGTGCGGCATAACGCGTTCATCAATTTCGACGATCCCCGGCTGATCACGCAGACCCCCCAGGTGCGCGCCGGACTCACGTGGAGTGGCGTGCAATGGGCCTTCACGACGGGCTATTTCGCGATTTGGCATCCGCTTACATGGCTGTCACATATGGCCGACGTGTCGCTGTTCGGCATGAATCCCGCCGGGCACCACCTCATGGCCGTCTTCATCCATGCTCTTGGAATGTCCCTATTATTCGTAGCCTTGGCGCGCATGACAGGCTCCCCCTGGCGCAGCGCGATTGCTGCCGCGCTCATTGCTGTTCACCCGTTACGCGTCGAGTCGGTTGCATGGGCGGCGGAGCGGAAGGACGTACTGTACGCGGCATTCTGGTTCGCGACGATTCTCGCGTACGCCCACTATGCAAAGAAGCCGGCGTGGACACGCTATGCCATGGTCTTTCTGGCAGCGGCGTGCGCGCTGATGGCCAAACCCATGGCCGTTACCCTGCCGTGCGCGCTCCTGTTGCTGGACTACTGGCCGCTGGCGAGACTACGGCGAGTCGACCTTACTGAAGGCGTATCGCGCCCGACAGCGGCACGTCTCGTGATGGAGAAGATTCCTCTTTTCCTGTTGAGCTTCATCTGTTCCATCATCACGTTTCGCGTCAGTCATGGCCAGGGCGCATCCAAGACTCTTGTGCAATATCCGCTGTGGCTGCGCGTCGAAAACGTAATCGTGTCCTACGTCGCTTATCTCGGGAAGATGGTCTGGCCGTTCGATTTGTCTGTGCACTATCCCTTCCCCAGCGAAGGGTACGCGACAGTGACCGTTGTCGCTTGTGCGGCAGCCCTCTTGGTAATCACCGCCTTATCCTTATACCTCGCGCGGACGCGGCCATACGTGCTCGTGGGATGGTTGTGGTATCTCGGCACGCTGATACCCGTGATCGGCCTCGTACAGGTCGGGCACCGCGCGATGGCCGACCGGTTCACCTATGTGCCGAGCGTCGGAATCGCGGTGGCGATAGTGTGGCTGCTCGCAGACTTCGTGCGCGACAAGGCCGGTGCGCGCAAGGTGCTGACCGTATGCGTGCTTCTGTTGATTGCAGCCTTCTCCGTGCTGAGTATTCGCCAAATCGCCATGTGGCGCGATAGCCGCACGTTATTCGCGCACGCTGTTCGCATCGTTCCGGAGAGCGGTGTGGCACACAACAATCTCGGCCTGGCGCTGATGGAGTCGGGAGACTTGGCGGGTGCGCAGGCCCAGTTCGAACAGGCCGCTGAATTCTCTCGCGAGGGCGCAAGCGCTCTGATAAACCTGGGCATTGTCAAAGGCATGCAAGGCGATATCAACGGTGCGGCGGCCGAACTGAAGCGGGCAGTCGCCATGTCGCCCGGCGACCCGGACGCTCACTTCAATCTCGCGGTGGCACTGCAGGCTTTAGGCGACCGTGCCGGCGCCGCGGAACATTTCAAGGAGGCACTCCGATTGCGGCCTTCGTATGCCGAGGCTCGTGCCGGATTGGACGCGCTGGGTACTCCGTAAACGATGAAGGTTTCGCCGACAACAGGTCCGCTAAGGCGATCATGGGCTTTTCACGGAGTCGGATCCGAGAACCTTACCGATAAACGCTTCTATTTTCGGGAGGCTGTCTTTCTTCGACACGGCCGTGTCGTAATGATCGCCGCGCGTTTCGATCATTGTCTTTGGATCATGGGCTCTATCAAATAGGCCGCGACCGTGCCGAATAGGGTATTGCGTGTCGTCGACGCTGTGGATAATCAAGACCGGTGCACTTACGTTCCCAATCTTGTTCTTGTTGTCGAATCGGTAGCGCATGAACAGATTCCACGGAAACCATGCGAGTGCGTCGCTTGCGGCTTCGGGAAGCGAAAGATAAGTACTATCGAGGACAAGCGCCGCTGGTTTGACTTGGGTAGACAGATCGCAGGCAACACCTCCGCCAAAAGAATTCCCCCAGACGATGATTTTGCCGGGCGACACACCTTTGATCTTGATCAGCCAATCCCACATCGCACGTACATCGGCATAACTCCGAGATTCGGATGGCCGGCCCGTACTGTTTCCCGAACCGCCACAATCAAAGATGAGCGTGGAACATCCCAGCGAGCGAAAGAGAGCCGTGGAATCCAGATGGGTTGCAACGTTTCCACCGCTGCCGTGACAGAACAAGACGACTCCACGCGCGTTGTCGACCTGCAAGTACCATCCGTGGGTCTTGTTCTTTCCAACGGGTACAACCACATCCTCAAAAGCCCATCCTTTAGACGACGGATTAGAGGCAAGCCCCGGCTCTCCTTGAAAGAGGAGACGGGGTTGCGCAAAGAAGAATACGACGTAAAACCCAATCGCCACCAAGGCGAGCAGCACACCGACGCGACGAATCATGGCCAAAAGGCGTTTCATATAGGGTCGCAACTCCGAACAATTGGCGTATCACGGCCTCGTCAATGCAGACGGCCGATTACTGGCTCAGATTGTCGCCGCCGAGGTCGCGTTCGCGGTCGGGGCGTGACTCGTCTTCGTCGATGGTGTTGCCGAGCCAGCCTTTGCGCCAGAAAAACCACAGTTGCACGCCCGCGATTGCCGCCATGAGCGCGATCACGAAGGGATAACCGAACGCCCACTCCAATTCAGGCATGTTCCAAGGGGACTTTTCGGTGTGGAAGTTCATGCCGTAGATACTCGCGATAAACGTCATGGGGATGAAGATGGTCGAGATCACGGTCAACACGCGCATCACTTCGTTGAGCTTGGCGCTAAGCGATGACAGGTACACGTCCATAAGGTCGGACACGATTTCGCGGTACGCTTCGACCAAGTCCAGGATTTGGATGGTGTGGTCGTAGCAGTCGCGCAGATACACGCGGGTCTCGTTGGTGAAACTGCCGCCGCGGTCGCGCAATAACGAGTTGATCGCTTCGCGGAGGGGCCAAACCGCGCGCCGCAGCATCAGCAGGTCGCGCCGAACGCGGTGAATCTCGTTGACTAATCCTCTGCGCGGCGATTCGAGCACCTCGTCTTCGAGGTCTTCGAGCTGGTCGCCGTATAGTTCAATGATCGGGAAGTAGGCGTCCACCAAAGCATCAATGAGGCAATACGCGAGGAAGTCAGCGCCTTCGCAGCGAATCCGTCCGAGCCCTTTGCGGATGCGGTCGCGCACGGGATTGAAGCAGTCGCCGCCGGGCCGTTCCTGAAACGTAAGAATGTAGTTTTCGCCCATGAACATCGAGAGCTGTTCTGTCTCGATGCCTTCGCCCTGATAGACCATGCGCGCGACGAAGAACAATTGGTCGTCGTACTGTTCGACCTTGGGGCGCTGATGCACGTTCACGACGTCTTCGAGCGCGAGACGGTGCAACTCGAACATGGTGCCCAGTTGCTGCAACACCACTTTGTCGCCGAGGCCGTCGACGTTGATCCAAGTCAGCGGCCATTTGTGGAGAAACTCGGGAATGCAGTACGGACCTTCGACCTGTTCTTCGACAAATCCTTTTGGCCCGAACGCAAGCACGGTGATGACGGGAGGCGGCGCTTCGGGATCGACGACGATCGTTCCCGGCGAAGCGCCAGGCGGCGTGCGTCGTCGGAACGAGATCACGGCGGCCCCTCCCTCAATTTCCTTGCGAACTGCTTCTAAAGACGTATTTCTGGGATACGTTACCAGAGTGTTCTACTCCGTTGCACGCGAAATCGAGGGGGAAAGGCAGCGACACGTCCGCGATTTCGACAGGGCAAGGAGATCGGGTCAAGACGGAATGCATCGACCTCGAATGGGAGCAGTTTGGGATTAAGAGGCCGCAATTCAAAGGGTACCCCGGCAATACAGGGTGGGTTTAATGTAATGCCCCTTCAGGGCACTGCGATTGGGGTCATGGTTTCCTAGGGCGGCGTTTGAGATTGTTCGTTGCTTGCCCGCAACAAACAATCCCAAACTCTGCCCTAGGCTACTGAGTTTAGCGCCTTCGGCGCAGTATGCGCAGTGCCGTTGGCGTGAAATACGTGACGCCCACTGGCACAGTATGCGTAGTGCCATTGGTGCGTAATGCTTAGGGTCCTGGACACTCCGGAGAATGAGACGGTGCACGGCATGAGCCAATGCTTAAGGCCACCTGTAAGTAGCACGTGGCGCAGATTGCCGAGCGCCGCGATCGCCGAGTGCGGCGTGGTGTATGCCTCAGGCTGGAAGTAGTGTCGATGCTCGCGGCTACGAGAACAGTGCCGCTTATTTGGTTTCTCTATCGGAGCTCACGGCGGCGCTTGCCTTCACGCGATTGACGTATGTCCGGTAGGCCTCGTAGGCGGCCAGCACTTCCGGTTTCGCTGTTCCACCGGCGGGGTCCATGAAGGGGAAGTATCCCCAATTGATGATGCCGTCTCCGTAGCGGGCGGCAAGCTGCAGCTTCTGCTCAAGCCAATCGATGGGCGTAAACCGCCAGGGAACCTTGTTTTCTCGTTCCAGGGCTATGAACTCTTCCCAATTCGCGACGTGGGCCTCGCCCGTTTCCACGTTCACCCAAAACTGCGCGCCGGCTTCGTCGCAGGCTTTGCGCATTGCCGCAAAAAACGGCTCGCGGTCAGCCACGGTAAAGAACGACAAGTGCTCAGCGCCCGAATCCTGCAGCATCAGGATGTCGATCCCCGTTTCCTTGAGCGATTCGCCCCACCACGAGGCGTACTCTTCCGGTGTCTGGTACCGAAAGCCTCGCCGGCTCAGCGAATCCATCATGAAGAACGGCGAAACCGTCACAACACTCTTCGGCGCGACCCGGTGGCACGCGCTTGCCGCTTCCTTCCAAGCCGTGCGCCAAAACGTGGTCTGTTCCTTGTCGTCCGGCGCGATGGGATTGATTTCGTGGTTGATGTACCACCCGTGGAACGAAGCGTGTGCGCCATAGCGAGCGCTGAAGGCCTCCGCGTACGCGCGCATCTCCGAGGCCATCGCCTCAGCCGTCGTTTTTCCGTACCACCCGCCTTTCGGCAAATCGGCGATCACGCGCATGGCGTTGGCGTCGGCGATCTCATAGATCAGGGCCAACGGATCGGTCTTCGCGTCCGGCGCAGTCGCAAGCCGGAACAATGACGGCGTGTTCAATAACCAGAGGATGTCGAAACCCACCGCGCGTTGTTCACCAATGGCCTGCTCAAACTGCGCGCGCGTCCACGATCCGTGGGCCGCATCCGACAACCACCACAAGGTCCCGCGCATGAGCGGCGAGGTGCGCAACGCAGACTCACCCGCCGCCGCGATACTCAGACAACTCAGAAGGAGAACTGCGACATATCTCATGCGTGATACTTTCCAATCATGGAGCCCCAGGAATTTCGTGGTCCCTATTTGTCCTTTCGCGCCTCATGCCTGCACAGTCACTTCCAGGCAGTCTCCGGCCTTCAGGACTACCGGCTGCGCAAACGACACATGCCCATCGGAACCGTGTGCAAGAGCAACAGCAGTACCGTTGACTGTCGCTTTTGCGCGTCCTGCGGCTTTGCCGAGCGCCAACTCGTTCAACACCACTTCGCCGTATCGTATCTCCACCGTATTCTTGTGGCTCTTTCCGTTGCGGGCCTGCGATACGGTTCCCCAGCCCTTCGCGCCGGAGAAGAAGCCTCGGTAATTGTCCGGAGTCAGGCGCGGCTCCAGCGCCAGGCGGCCCGATGCCGCGTCGTACTCGAGACCCGCGGCAACATTTAGCAGGCTGTGTGCCGACATCGCGCGCGAATAATGATAGCCGCATTCGAGTTCTGCCCACGGATTGCGTCGACTACCCGTATAACGGTCGCGCGCGCCTCGAACGATCTGCAGACCTTCCGTGACCATGCCTTCGTAGATCATCGTAGCCGCAACGTGGTACTCGATGCCGGTCCACACCTCGTCGCAATACAGAATGGGTTTCTCCGGACGTCCGCCGCGCGGCCACGTGCAGATTAGCAGCCCCTTCTCGTCTTCTTCCGCAAACTTGCGCGGCCAGTGCTTGTGTCCCGTGAGATCCGATCTCCAACAGTACTTGTACACCGAGGCCAACACGTGCGCAATGCGTTCTTTCGGAAGCACGTAGCCCAGTCCCAGGATAAAGGCCCACCATTGCCCGAACAGTTGGTCGGCATGGCAGCCAGGCCCGAAACAATTGTTGTTGTTATACGTCTTCTCATCGGCTTCGGGCGCGTCGAACACGTTGTAATAGAACTCACCGTTCCAACACGCCGTGTCGTACGCGACTTTGCCCTTCTCGAAGCGCTCGCGGAACTTGCCCGCCGAATCGGTGTCGTTCATGATCTTCGCCATCTCTTCGGCCGCGCGAAGCGCCGCGAGATACAGCGTGCCAATGAACGTGTTGCTGCCGAAGAGGTGCGTATCGTAGGTGTTCGGCTGTTCCCCGCGAATGATGCCTTCGCCCTTCGGATCGTGGTGCTCCATGATGTAGCACATGAGCGTCTTGGCGCGTTCCCACACCTTCTCCAGCCACGCGCGGTCGCCGCACAACTGCCATTCACGGTATGTCTTCAAGATCGTGCCCAGTTCGCCGTCCAACGCGGGGTGCTCGGGTCCGCCGATTTTGTCCCCCAAGCGCGGCGCCGACAACGGCAGCACCGTCCGGTGGGGAATGTAGTGTTCGGTCGGATTCATCTGCACGAGGAGATCCGTTTCGCGCACGTTACGTTCAAGCTCGGGGAACAGGAACGCCGTCGACATCGCATAGTTGTAGACGTGTGTACAATTCATCGGACAGCAGCGGTCCGCGCCTTCAAAGCCTCCAAAGGTGCCGTCTTCAAGCCAAATGTAGACGGGCGAGCAGATTGTGGAAATGTTCGCGGTCACACAATCGAGGTAGTAGCGCGGCAAGGTGCTGTCGTATAGCGTGTCATGGAATAGGTGCGTTTCCGCCGCCAACCGGTCAAAGTTCGCAGCCAGGTAATCCACGACTTCCGCGACATTCTTGAACCACGTGTTGTAGCGGTTGCCAAGACGGTAGTCGAACTGATACGCGGGCGGACCCCATCCGTATTTGTCATCGCGAATGCGGTTCGGGAAATGCCACGCCAACGCGAACGTAACAGACTTCTCTTCGCCCGGTGCGAGCGAGAGACCTGCCGCAATCGCCCCATTCCACGTGCGCCCCGGCGCGCTGGGTTCTGTCGCACCCGGCGCAAGACGGCCGTTGTCTGCGAACTCAGTCCACAACGCCTCGAAATCGTCCCACTGCGGCTTCGCGGAAACGTCCGCGTCGCCTAACACGGCGAGTGCCATTCCTCCCGCAAGCGGGTGCTCGGGGCTGATGCCCGTCATCGGCGCATAATTCGACTTCGTCGCGGCAGCGAGAAGATTGCCGATGACGGCCTTGCGATCGGGTCCATCCACCCACGCGTTCGGAGTGCCGATGCAGACGACAAGCACGCCTTTGCCGCACTGGCCCGCGATGACAAGCGGCTTGCCGTCGTCGGTCTCCAGGAGAACTTGCGCATTCTTTTTGACGTGCAAACCTTCCAGGGAGTACGTGAGCTCGACCTCGTCTGGCGCGTTGCTCAGACCCGCAAACACAGGCGACTGCCGGTTCAACTTCACTCGGGCTGGCTCGGCAAGCACGTTCTTCCACGTGAAGGGCAGCGCTTCCTTCCAGCGCTTGACCTCTTTCTTGTCGAGCACTTCTGCCTGCGGGGCGTCGCCGAACGTGATGGAATCCACGAGGATGTGTCCCCACGACCCCGTGTGCGAGTCTACGACCTCAATGACGCCTTTCTTGCCCTTGTGGGCGCTCACGTCCCACGTCACTGGACGAAGGTTTTCGGAGTTGTCGCCGACCGCTGTGGCCACCACGTTTCCGTCAATTAACAGGTTGACACACGTCTGTCCCGCGTGGCTTCCGCCACCGACGCGCAAATGGATGAACTTCTTCCGAATTGTGAACGGCTTCGACGTGGCCTTGCCCGTCGCCGAATCACCGTTGGCGAAAGAGCTCAGGTAGAACTTGCCTTCCCATCCGCCTACCGGCAACTGGTTAGGCAGTGTTCCTGTCACGGGACCTTTCCCGAAACAGGCGCCCTCAATCTTCCAGTCGCCGAATTCGCCCGACTCCCAGTTCTCGAACACTTCTGCTGCACTTTTCCTGCCGCGACGTCGCATCTGCGTCAGGAGGGACAAGTGGTCGTTGGTGAGCACGGCTGTCGCGCCTTTTCCAACGGCATCGAGCAGCGAAGAAAGTTCTCCATCGGTGACGCGGCCCTTCGTATCCGAGACCCAATGCGCGTCCGTGGGTTGACCATCCAACACGATGGGCGTGCGCGGACCGTACGTAACCTTCGCGTTGTTCGCGTGGCGCATGTGAAACGCCACGTCCTCGTCGTTTGTCATGATTTGAACCGGTGTGCTGAAAGCGTGGCCGCCGCCTTGCTTGTATCCCATCTGCACGGAGGCCAAGCCCTGTTTCGCGGAAAACGAATTCTGGTTGAATCCCGATTCCGTGTACTGGACACCTTCCAGCGGGCGGTAGCCGTCCCAACCGACAAGGTTCGGGGCGGCGGCAAGCAGCGAAACCTCGACCGGAGTCTGCCCCTGATTGCGAACGGTGTACCGGAATACGACAGCGGGTATAGCGGAGTCTTTGGTATTCAGGGGAATGAACGGCGAATAGGCTTCCAAGGCGACAGAAACGGGAAGGTTATCTTCAAGATAGCGCAGCCACGCAAAGGGGTACTCGCCCTCGAATTCGATGGCGTCCACGCCCCGCGATTCGGCATCGGTGCGTGATTGGAGCAGGCGCGTGACGGCATTTACGCCCGGGGCCTTTGCGCGAATCGCAAAGAACGAACCCTTTACCGTAGCAGCTTGGTTGAAGTTGTTCGCCATCTGCCACGGGTTCAGGGTCCCGTCCCCGCGCAGGTACACCTGACCGCCGCCGATACCTCCCATGGGCATCGCGATGTGAGTGAGTTCTGCGCCCCGATAAACGCGCCGCGCGCCGGGTTCCAACAAGGACTGAGTCCACGTTTCCAGCGCTTCGGCTTGCGCTTTCTGCGCGGCAAGCAGACTCAGCCCCCCCGCCGCGACCGCCGCTGTCTTGATGAAGTCCCTGCGGTTTAGCTCACTGACTGCCTTACCCCCGCAACACGACTTCCCTCCGCAGCACGAGTTGCCTGACTCTGGCATGGCCCCTCCCTCATCAGTTTTGGTTTGTTCACACGCCCCAGAATGTGATTACAACTTCGCGCAGTGTAACAAATGCACCCACGAAGTCGAAATGCGATGGGTTGCCTATAGACCTTCCGTCTACTCTTTGGGCGGAGGCACCATTCCTGCCGAAGACTGTTTGTACGGCAGGTGCTCTTTCAGGATCTTGTCCTTACGTTCTTGGCGGTACTGCCGGATCTTGTCTGCGAGTTCCGGACGCTGCAGCGAAAGAATCGAGATTGCATACAAAGCCGCGTTGGCCGCGCCAGACGGACCAATGGCAAAGGTCCCCACGGGAATGCCTTCTGGCATTTGCACGGTGGAGAGCAGCGAATCGAGTCCTTGAAGGCGGCTGTCCATCGGGACGCCGAGCACGGGCTTCAAGGTCTGCGACGCTATCACGCCGCACAAGTGGGCCGCTCCGCCAGCACCGCCGATGTAAGCCTGGCAACCCCGCGCTTCCGCGGACTTGAGGTACTCGGCGAGTTCGTCCGGGGTGCGATGCGCGGAAAGGACGCGGCATTCGTGCGGGATTCCGAATTTATGCAAGGTATCCGACGCAGGCTTCATGGAATCCCAGTCGGATTTGCTTCCCATGATAACGGCAACCAACAGTTCAGGCTCGGCGCTCATACGATGAAGCTCCTTCAGTGCTCGGGGGTTTGGGTTAGGACTTAGCCGGGTCCGAAAGTTCATTCAGCAGATCCGTCATGAGCTGGCCCATGTCCGGATCGCTGTTTGCCTCGTACGCGTTGACGAGATTGAGCAGGACGCGCCTCATAATGTCCACGGAGGACGGCGCCTCGACAAGGACATGTTCAACGGCCGGCCCCAGGCGGCTCTTGAGATGATTCAACTCATTCGCCGTAAGCAGGCGTCCACCGTTAAAGCAGTCAAAATACAAATTCGCGCCGTTCATAACGCCACGCGCCAGGAAGTGTCCGGGCAGGTTGCACCCAAACACGGTCACCCCGACGCGAACGCCGACAAGCATGAAGATACACGCCAGACTTATGGGCAACCCGCGCTTTTCCTGAATGACGTGGTACAAATTGCTGTTCAATGGGTGATAGTAGTCATCCACATTGCCCTGCAGTTGCTTGGCGGCAAATAGAAAACGGCTCAGCGAAATCGGGTCTCGCGGCCGGGCTGTCGAGAGAAATTCCTTCGCGAGATCGTTCAACAAATCGGAAAGGCGCACGGGGGGCGCCCAGCCATACTGTATCTGGCCAAGAATCTCGAAGGCGGTCTCTAGCTGGGCGTACGGCGACGGAAGAGTGCGCCACTTGCGCCACGCTTCGCGCCGAGTTTCCATCGCGCGGTAGTGGACCAGGACGTTCGACAGATGCCCCCGCTGCGCAGGGGTCAATTCCACGTCGCAGGCCCGCAACTCATCCTCCAGCGCCGGCCCAAACGCCAACAGTTCCCGCAGTACTTGATCGCGTACTCCAGGCGACTCGTCGTCCAACAAACGGACAAGGTGAGGCAATTGACTACGTTCTATCATAAACTTCGTGAGTGGTTCGCAACCGTTAGAATGAGAAGATCATCCACGATTTTGGGGGTAATTTTCAATGTTCTGGAGCGGACACACCCGGACTTGTCCGTCGCATCCATTGGGTCAACAAAGAAGGCGCAGGCCCGAAAGCCTGCGCCGTAGGGAGTCGATCAATCTCGTCTTTTACAGCACACCGTACCGCGAGCGGCTGAGCATTTCCTGAGCCGTGCAGTTGATGCCGGGCGTGTAACCGGGCAAGGGCTTGATGTGCGTGTGATACGCATCCAGGAACCAGCTCGGCTGCGGATAATAGAAGTCTTCGAGTTCCGCGGGCGGCACGATCCAGTTCTCCGCGCCGACGACAACAGGCGGCGCATCGAGGTAATCGAATGCGGCCTGCGTAATCTGCGAGGCCACGGTGTGCAAAAAGCTGCCGCGTTCGCACGCATCGCTGCCGAGGATGAGTTTGCCGGTCTTCTTCACGGAGCGGTAGAGGATTTCCAGGTCGAAGGGTACGAGGCTTTGCCCGTCGATCAGTTCGACGGAGATACCGTATTCCTTCTCCATGCGTTGCGCCGCTTCGTGAGCGCGGTACAACGTTGCACCGAACGTGAGCAGGGTGAGGTCTTTCCCTTCCTTCAGCACTTCCGGAACGCCAATCGGCAGCGTGTAGTATTCCGCGGGCACGCCCTGCGGATGGAACGTCTCCGTGATGTCGTACAAGCGCTGGCTCTCGAAGAACACCACCGGGTCGTTGCCGCGCAACGCCGTCGCCATGAGCCCCTTCGCGCTGTACGGGGTCGCGGGGAACACCACTTTCAGGCCGGGGATGTGCGCGCACAATGCGGTCCAATCCTGGGAATGCTGCGCGCCGTACTTGCTGCCCACCGACACGCGCAGGACAACGGGCATTTTCACGTAGCCGCCGGACATCGCCTGCCACTTGGAAAGTTGGTTGAACACTTCGTCGCCGGCGCGGCCCATGAAGTCGCAGTACATCAACTCGACGACGGGGCGTCCGCCTTCGAGCGCCATGCCGACGGCCGTGCCGACAATCGCGCCTTCCGAAATCGGCGAATTGAACAGACGGTGATACGGCAACGCCTCGGTCAGGCCGCGGTAGACCGCAAACGCGCCGCCCCAATCGCGGTTTTCCTCGCCGTAAGCCACAACGCGCGAGTCGTTGTAGAAGTGATGAATGAGCACTTCGAAAATGCCGTCGCGGAAGCTGACGGCTTTGCCTTCTTTCAGAGTCTCACCGTTGGGACCGATGCCACTGCGCGACTTCTTCGCGATTTGCTGTACACGCGGGTTGTCCGCGAGCGGCATCAACACGTCGTCCGGCCTCTCAAGTCCCGGCAATTCCTTCAGCAGTTCGTTCGAGAACATGATGGTGTCGATACCGGCATACGGCTTGAGCACCATGCGCGGCGAGGTCTTCATGTCCACCGCGAGGGCGCAGGCCTTGGTCACTTTGCGCGTGGCGTATTCGCCAATCGCTTTGAGGTCGTCTTCGCTCGCGACACCCGCCTCGATCAGCTTGCCGCCAAACTCGGTAATCGGGTCCACCGCGCGCCACATATCGATCTCTTCGCGCTCGCGGTACGAAGACTGGTCGCTGGGCGAGTGTCCCGTCTGACGGTAGCACACGACCTCCAACAGCACCGGCCCGCCCTTGTCTTCGATGGTTTTCAGTTTGCGCTTGTAGGCGTCGGCCAGCGACAAGGGATTGTTGCCGTCGACGCATTCCGCGTGCATGTTCTCGGGATTGATGGCAGCGCCGATACGCGCAAGCCGCTCAAAGCCCATCGTCTCGCCGATCGGCTGCCCGCCCATACCGTAGAAGTTATTCATGAAGTTGAAGATAATCGGCAGGCCCCCCTTGAAATCAGAGCCCCACAGCTTGTCGAACTGGCCCATCGCCGAGAAGCCCAGCCCTTCCCACACCGGGCCGCAACCGATGGACGCGTCGCCGATGTTCGCCACCGCGATGCCCTTCTTGCGCAGCACTTTCTTGTACAGCGCGCCGCCCGCCGCAATGTCACCGCTGCCGCCCACGATGGCGTTGTTCGGGAAAATGCCGAAGGGGATAAAGAAGGCGTGCATCGAGCCGCCCATCCCCTTGTTGAATCCGGTTTCGCGGCCGAAGATTTCCGCAAGCAATCCGTACAACAGGAAATCGACACCGAGCTCCTCGTCCTCGTCCAGTTTCAGCAGGGCCTTTCCGTTGCTGCCATCGTTGATGGTCAACGGGGCGGCCTTCGCCTTGTCCGCTTCGACGATTTTGAGAATCGTACCGTCAAAATAGTCCTTCATAATCGTCGCGAGCGCAGGACCCTTGAGGTCCTGAACCGCGCGCAGCCCCTTCGCGATGATTTCGCCGTGGCTGCGGTGGCTGCCAAAGAGGTGATCGTCCACCGTCAAGTGGAAGCACTCACCGACCGCCGCGCCTTCCTGCCCGATGGAAAGGTGCGCTGGTCCGGCGTGCTTGTAATCGATACCCTGATACGACCCGACCTTCTTGATCTGGTCGAGCATCGTCTCGAATTCGCGGATCAAGACCATGTCCCGGTAGACCCGCAAGCAGCTCGCCTTGGTGATATCGGGATTGTGTTCGAGTTCTTCTCGAACCGTCTTCTTGTACGTGTTGATGGGAATTGATCCCAGCTCAAGGACGTCGCTCTTGCGCGCCTCGGCTGGAATGACCATGAGTTTCTTAGCCATGAAGTGAACCTTTAGTCCCCGTGCGGGTGGTATTCGGGTGGCAACTGTACTATCGCACGCCAACCCGATAGAGAGGGCTTAGTATAGCCAAAAACCGGGGTTAATGTCCAAAGTACGGCGTGTTCGCGTTCGCGGTGTCCTGTCCTTCATAATCTTCGCTTCGACTGGAAAGGAAACCTCATGAAAGCCGCTGTTCTTGAAGCGATTGACCGATTGACCGTGAAGGAAGTCCCAACCCCGGTAGTCGACGACGACGAGGTGTTGGTAAAAGTGGCCGCGTGCGCGGTGTGCGGGTCGGATATTCGGATGTTCCATCACGGCAGCCCGAGGCTGAAGCCGCCGGCCATCATGGGACACGAGGCGGCGGGGGTCGTGGAGCGCGTCGGCAAGCATGTCACCAAGTTCAAACCGGGCGACCGCGTTGCGATGGGCGGCGATGTGCCTTGCGGCGAATGCCCCTTCTGCGAAGCGGGCATCGGCAACAACTGCCAGATCAACTATGCGCTGGGCTATCAGTTTCCGGGCAGCTTCGCGGAGTACGTGCTGTTGAACCGGATGGTCGTCAATTACGGCCCCGTGCACAAAGTTCCCGATCACGTCTCCCTGGAGGAGGCCGCGCTGGCGGAACCGCTCGGATGCGTGCTGAACGCGTTGGAGCTGTCTCCGGTGAAATTCGGCGACGCCGTGGTCATCATCGGCGCGGGTCCCATCGGGTGCATGATCATCGAAGTCGCGAAGAAGATGGGCGCGGGAAAGGTCATTCTCGTGCAACGGTCGCGGCCCCGCCTGGAAATGGCAAAGCGCTTCAACGCCGACGTGTACATATGCTCGGGTGAAGAGGATGCCGTCACCCGCGTGAAGGAAGAGACGCACGGGCTTGGCGCGGACGTGATTATCACGGCGTGCCCGTCGCCGGAAGCTCAAGTGGACGCGCTGAAAATGGCGAAGAACCGCGCGTGGGTGAACTTTTTCGGCGGACTGCCCAAAGACAAGTCGATCGTGCCGCTCGACACGAACATAATTCACTACAAAGAGCTGTTCGTGTGCGGTTCGCACGGTTGCATGCCGCGGCATCACCAGAAGGCGGTCGATCTCATTGCGGACGGCGTCATCGATGTGAAGCAGTACATTTCGCATCGGTTCCCGCT
>JAIBAQ010000102.1 GCA_019695095.1 Candidatus Hydrogenedentota bacterium | reverse complement strand
CGCTCTGGACAAGACCCCTCCTCGGTAAATGAAAGAACCGCGGACTACCCATCAGGCAATCCGCGGCGTATAAACTCGAAGTCTTTACTGCCTAGTAGAGCAATTCCGCCCAGCGCTCTCCGGCTTCCAGCTCGCGCTTCCGGCGCTGCCATTTCTCGTCGGAACCCGCCATCTTCGCGAGTGCCTTATCGAGCATTTCGCGGACCTTTTCCTGTCCCGCGACATACACATGCGTGTTCGGGTCCTGAATCATGGCCCACACTTCTTCGGCGTTCTGCTCAAGCGCCTTTTCCATGTCGATGGGCGCATCCAACGCGGGGCGCGGGCTAACCGCCTCGAACGCCTTGAACGTCGCCTCGTCGTAGTAATTCGCGAGGTCGTTCTTCTTGTCGTTCATGTACAGCAGCTCAAGGCCGGACTTCGCGCCGTAGAACAAGCGCACCTTGCCTTCCCAGCCGCCAAGTTCGCCATAGATGTGCTTCACGAATGCGCGGAACGGCGCAATACCCGTCCCCAAGCCTACCATCAGAATATTGGCCTTCTTGTCATCGGGCAGACTGAACACGCCGCCGTACGGACCGGAAAATACCACGGTGTCGCCGGGCTGACGGTCGCACAGGTAGTTCGACGCCACGCCTTGGATGCGCTCGCCGCTAATCGGGTCGAGATAGTTGCAGCGCCGCACGCAAATGGAAACCGTGTTGCCGTCTGCGCTTGCGCCTTCGTTGACGCCCGCAATCGTATACAACCGGAAGTGAACCTGGTTGCCGAACTCGTGCGGACCGGACAACACCAGACCGACATTCTGGCCAATCTGCAGTTTCACGTCTTTCCGCTTGATTTCGAAGACGATGTGGCGAACTTCGTCCGTGTGGCCTTCCGGCGTGATTCGCTCGGTTTCCTTGACGACGGCCTCGAACGTGTGTGATGTGTCAAAATCATTGAGTCGTTGCATGATGTGAGCTCCGTGCGTTTCCACCCCCTTGATTCATGGGAAACGCGGTGTGGACACAGTGTAGGCGGTTCCCACGCTCAAGTCAAACGCAACTGTCTCTGCCAAGACAGCTAACTAGCGCAACAAACGCACTCTTGCGGGCGCTCATCCATGCTCGACACGCAGTGCGCACGGCACCGTATGAACGACGCTGCATGCGTGTTCACCCAGCAATGCCGCGACTTCCTCCGCGTGCGCGCGGCCCGTGCATACCCCGAAGAGGGTCGGGCCGCTGCCGCTCATCGCCGCGACCGCGCAACTCGCATCGCGCAACCGTTGAACCAACGCCTCAAGTTCCGGATGCATTGAGAATGCCACGCGTTCCATCGTGTTCCGCGTCGCGCCCGCCACATCGCCGCTCTCCAACGCCTGAATCGCCTTACGAAACGACGGAGTCCGCCCCGCGAACGGCCGTTCCTTACTGATGTGCAGCAGCGGGCTCGTATAGACGGCGCGCGTGCTCACCGCCAGCGGGGGATGCATCAGCACCAGCCACGTCTCTGGTATTGGGTTCAGCGCCGCCATGCGCTCGCCCCGGCCCGTCGCGGCGACAGTCCCTCCGACGAGGCAATATGGCACATCCGATCCAAGCGCTATGGCCAAGCGCTCCAGGCGCGCGTTCGACAACCCCAGTTCCCACATCAGATTCAGTGCCACGAGCGCGGCAGCCGCGTTCCCAGACCCTCCTGCCAATCCCGCTGCCACGGGGATGCGCTTCGTAAGCACCAGATGCGCGCCGCCTGTGAATCCCGTGTGTTCGCGCAGCAACGCCGCCGCTTTCAGCACAAGGTTGGAAGGACCACACTCCAGCGCCGGATTCGTGCATTCCATCGACAAGTCCGACGCGCGCGGCTCAGCCAACACCGTATCCGTCAGCGACACCGTCTGAAATATCGTCTCGATGTCGTGATACCCGTCGCGACGTTTGCGAACAACGTCGAGATAGAAGTTGATTTTGGCATGCGAATGAACACAAACAGACTTCACGATAACATCCCTTTGCTGAAGACGAATGGACGTATTGCAGACGCGTATGGTCGCCCAAAACAACCCGCCGAATCCACCTCATGCCTCCAACTGCATCCGCATTGCTCCGTGCTCGTCCGTGCCCGTCCATTCCCTTACACCACCACCAATGCATATAATCACTCATCAATCCAAGGAAAACCGCAGGGGGATTCTTCACCATGGACGCACTGGAAGCACTACGAACACGCCGCTCGTTTCGTGTCTACGAAAACAAACCCGTTCCCAACGACCTGCTGGAAACCATCGTTGACTGCGGACGCCTCGCTGCCAGTGCCCGCAACGAACAACCCTGGGAATTCGTCGTCGTGACTGACCCCGCGCTGCGCAAACAAATTGCCGACGCCACCGACTTCGGGAAACACGTTGCCTTGGCGGGCGCATGTATCCTGGTATTCTGCAAGCCGTCGAAGTACTACCTCGAAGACGGCTGTGCCGCCACGCAGAACATGCTGGTCGCTGCTCGCGCCTTGGGATTGGGAACGTGCTGGATTGCCGGCGACAAGAAACCCTACGGTTCAGCCATCTCCAGACTCGTACGCGCGCCAGAAGACTTGACGCTCGTCAGCATAATCGCGGTGGGATACGGCACCGAAGTCCCCAGCCCGGTAAAACGGCCGTTGGGAGAAGTCCTCCACTGGGGACAGTTTTCGTAGCCCGATCTGGGGCTGTGGCGGCTATAAGGTCTCCAATACCCAGTTACGCGCCTTCTACTTGTGCTTCGGCATGATTCGGACGAAGTACAACATGCCCCGGTAGCTGTCCCCCGAACCGACGGGACATAGATACACGAGCGCGTCTCTGCCGCCCGCGAGTGTCGTCGTACTCCATGCTTCTTTGGCGTGTTCGAGAATCCCGAGGAGGACCGCATCGTCCTTGTTGAGACCTTCCCGGTGGTTGTATTCGTACAGGCTCCGCTCTTTCGGATAACCGTATCGCGTGATCCCGTCTTTGGTGACCCACATGACGGAGTACAAATCCGGGTGGCTTTCGTAGAACCCCTGCAGCAGCCGCAACACCTCGACACTCTGGCCTGCAGACAGGAATCGCTGCAGCGTGGAACTTTTTGCCAGGCGCCTGAGGGCATCGCGCGCCTGGATGATCTCCAGGTCAGAAAATTCGCGCTTGGCCGTGTCCGGGTCGCCGCTGATCACCTGCACAAGGTTGACTCGCCACTCCGTTCCGTGGAGGCCAACAGTTGTCCAATGGGTCTGCTTCGTGACGTTCTTCTCCAGGCCGGTTCCGCTGAAATCGTAGACACCGGAACCAGTCCGCGACCGTCCCATCTTCTTGGCCAGCCGGCGCAGCCCATAGTACGGCTGATAGACCGGGTCCGTGAATACATTGAGCCCCACTTCCTGCGCATCGGGATCGAAGATGATGGTTCCGTCCGGCTGCATGACCCACACGTCCATGGGGAAACCCTTCATGTGCGGCGCGATGATTGACTTCAAGAGCGCTTCCGGCCGCAGAAGTATACTCACCGAACCGACCATTTCCCCTTCGCGATCGAACACAGGCCATTCAAGATCGACCGCGTAGATTCCTTCGCGCGATTCAAACGCCTTGCTGAGGACGGCCTTGCGTGTCTTGTGGAGTCTCTTGATTTGCTCCTGGTCGCTGATGTCCGCCCCCTCTACGGAACGGTACTGCTCCGGCTCGACCGCGACGATTGTCCCGCGAATATCGACCGTGCACGTATCCACGGCATAGGAGTGTTTCTCGTAGAGCGCGCGCAGAATCCGGCGCGTTTCGTCGTGATTCAGGCCGTGCAAGGCAATGAGGTTGGCCGCATCTTGCACATCGCTGTCCATGCGGTCGAGGCTGGCCTGAACCTCCTGACTTATGCGCGTCAGCGCGGCAGGCAGCTCTGTCTGTTTGGCGGCGAAACAGGGAACGGCCCCGAGGCAAAGCACAAGAACAAAACGCAACGATGAACTGCCAATAACAGCCCGCATACGCATAAAGCCCCCAAGTAGCTCACGCGATTCCAAACACTATCATGCGATTAGGCCGGCTTACAAGGCCCCCGACGACGCCTCCGCAACTGGCTCCGCCGTCGCATGGTTCTTCTTCAATACCGCTGTAAACGTGCTCCCGACGTCGGGTTCGCTCTGCACGCTGACATCGCCGCCGTACAACGTGACCACCTTCTTTACCGTCGAGAGTCCCAAACCGCTGCCCATAATCTGCCGCGTCTTCTCGTTCTTGATGCGCACAAAGTCCAGGAACAACCGGCTGCAATCGGCCTTCGACATCCCAATACCGGTATCCGACACGCGAATCCGGATCTCTTCAGGGTCCGACTCCACGGTCACGTCAACTTTCCCGTTGTCCCGGTTGTACTTCACCGCGTTCGTGATGAAGTTATTTAATACGATGTCGATTTCCCCGGAGTCCGCCTGGATAACGGCCGGAGCATCCGCGTGCAAATTAACGGCAATTCCCCGCAACTGTGCTTCGGGCAACACGGATTCGATCGCGTTCTTCGCAGCCTCGCACACGTCGACATCCACAATCTCACGTTTCTTCAAACCGGACTCGATACGGGTCAGATCGAGCAGATCCATGATCATTTTGCGCATCCCGCTGATACGCACAAGACACCGCTCCACCATCTTGTCGTAGACGGCAGGATCGTTCCCCGCGGCGCGGGTCATCATAATGTTCAGATAGCCCTCAACGGCATTGATCGGCGCCTTAAGTTCGTGCGCAACCACCGAAATAAACTCGAAGCGCACCCGGCGGCGTTCCTGGGCGAGCTTGCGCGCCTGTCTCGCGAGAAGCAGTTGCTTCGCGGCCTTGCTCAGGGTGTCTTTGAGTTCCGACGGCGTGAACGGCTTGGCCAGAAAATCGTACGCACCCTGCTTCGTGGCACGCACGGCGGTTTCAATGGAGGCGTACGCCGTGATCATGATCACCAGCGTCTCCAAATGCATGGGGGCGATTCGTTCCAGCAGGTCAAGCCCGCTCATGCCCGGCAGTTTCAGGTCTAGCAGAAGGATTTGAGGAGGATTGGCTTCGACCATCCCGAGCGCGCGCTCCGCGCTTTCGGCTTGCTCTACTTCAAACTGGACATTGGTGTCGACATCGGGGATTGGCACAGAGAAACCCCGCAGCGCCCGCTGAACGCCCTGGCGCATGCCCGCTTCGTCGTCACAGACGAGTACTCGAAGCGTATCCACCACGCCTGCTTTCCCTCCGCCAAGTTCACTGCTCCGAAGGTTCGAGACTGCTCCCAACTCCTCACGGACGCTTGACTGAATCTCCCCCAGACTGTTCGTATGCAAAACACACCGCGAAATTCACGGCGCCTCTCGTACTGCTATTCGAAATCTGAATCGAAACAAGATGCCCCCGGCCGCAAGACCGCCGTGCACCCTCTCCAATCCAAAATCCAAAATCTAAAATCCAAAATTCCCCCGCTAGTCTCTCAGAAGCCGTCCAATCTCGCGCTTCAACTGCTCAAAGCGCACCGGCTTCGACAGCATGACATCCGCTTTCACCCAAGACTGTTCCTCGGGCGTGGACGCGTCGAATTCGATGCCCGTCTCACTTATTACGGCGGTGCATAGGATCACGGGTATCGCTGCATCTTTCTTCTTGATGTGATGACACAGCGTGAACCCCGCGTCCGAGTCTTCCATCATGAGGTCCACGATGGCCAGATCCGGATGCTGATGCGCCAGCAAGCGTTCGGCTTCGGCCCGCGACGTGGCCTGCACCACGCGGAACCCTTCGGACTCCAGTTGAACTCGCTGCTGAAGCAGAAAGTCCTCGTCGTCGTCCACAAGTAAGATTAAAGGATGTTGCTCGGTCATAGTGTGCTTTCTACCAACGCGGCCCCCGGCCGCGCGCCTGTGTTGCCTGCTTCCGATCTTCTGGGCAAGGTCACCGTAAAGGCAGTACCCGTAGGACCCTCATTCGGATCTTCGTTCGTATCTACGTGGATGTCTCCCCGGTGCATCTTCACGATGCCATAGGTGACGGCAAGCCCCAATCCCGTCCCCTTGCCGATCTCTTTGGTGGTAAAGAACGGCTCGAATATTTTAGCTAAATTGGCCTTCGAAATCCCAACTCCCGTGTCTCCTATGCGTACAGATACCGAGTCAATGAGCCCAGTGACACAGACCGAAAGGCGTCCGCCTCGGGGCATCGCCGCATAGGCATTGGTGATCAAGTTCGTCCACACCTGCATCATTTGATCCCGGTCGATCTCCGCTACTGCAGGCGATCCTTCCCTCGAAATCTCTGTTGTCACGCCCTCCGGCGGCGGCATCACCGCCAGGCATTTCCCCACATGCTCGGCCACGTCCGTCGGCTGGAGTTGCACTTCATTTTGCCGCGCGAAATGCAGCAGGCCCGCGACGATCTTCTTGCACCGATCCGCTTGCTCGACGATGAGGCTCAGGTCTCCCATCAAATCGGAGTCGCTCGTGCGCTCTTCGCGCAGAATGTGCGCGTACATCAACACGACCCCGAGAGGATTGTTGATTTCGTGCGCAATACCCGCCGCCAATTGCCCCATCGTCGCCAGCTTCTCCGACTGCCGCAGCGCCGCCTGCGTCTTCGCCAGTTGCTCATGGGAGACGGCAAGGTCCTTCACCGTCGTCCGCAATTGCTCGATGGCGTACGGCAGGCACATCTCGCTTTCGGCAAGACCCGTGAAAATGGCCGCCGCGTGCTCCCGGCACGTCGGATATCCGCACGCGCCGCAGTTAAGTTCGTCCGCCGCGACACGCTTGCCCATGCGTCCGAGAATCCGGCGCATTTCTTCTTCCGACGGCGCCGGAATGCGCCGGTCATGGGAAGAGAACGTCCGCGACAAATCGAGCGTTTCGTACGTCCGCATGTTCTCGTACCAATCGCCGAGACCCATGTGTTCCACGCGCTCCCGCGCGTAGTCGCTCACCAATCCGCGGCGCCGGAACATGGCGGAGTCGCCGCTCATACCGGGACCCATGATGCATCCCTTGCATGCGAGCACCTCCAACAACCGTACCTGCATATCGCCGGATTGAAACTCCTTCACGGCGTCGACGAATTCGTTCCCCCCGTCTGCGGCGACAACGTCCGTATCGAGAAGATTCTCCGGCAAGTCGGCCGCCTGCAGCAATCCACGGTGAAGCGGGAACAACGCCCCCGCGCGCGGGCGCGGCGGATCGAACTCGCCCGGTTTTACGGTCGCGGGAAAGACGGACTGATCCCGCAGCATATGGCGCAGCTCGACAAACGTGAGGGCCGCATCTACGTCATCGTCAACGTCGCCGCTGACGCACTCCCCCTTCTTGGCGATACACGGGCCTATGAACACCGTCCGCACATCATTCCCGTAACGCTGACGCACGACCTTTGCCGCCGCGACCATTGGCGACACAATAGGCGCGAGGCATTCCACGAGATCGGGCGCGTAGCGCTCTATGTAGGCAACGATGGCCGGGCACGTCGTCCCGATGTACCGCTTTCCGCCATCGCTCTGAAGCAGCCTGCGGTACCGATCCGCGACGAGGTCCGCGCCAAATGCCACTTCGCAAACTTTGGAGAACCCGAGGGCGCGCAGCATACCCACGACCTGCTCGTGACTGCATTCCGCGAACTCTGCTGGAAAGCTCGGCGCCACAAGCGCGGCAACCGGGACTCCCGAATCAAGCAATGCCGCCACTTTTTCGATCGAACTGTAAACCTGCTTGGCCTTCTGACTGCACACGCGAACGCAATTGCCGCACCCAATACAACGATCCGAGAGCACCATGGCCTGGCCTTCCATAATCCGGATGGCCTTGGCCGGGCACTCTCGGACACACGTAAAACAAACGCGGCAATGTTCCCGGATGGTCGTTACCAACGGAATCCTTGCCGCGTTGTTCATGGCTGGCTCCTCGGCGTTTCCGCCCCCCCTGCGGGCTACGTCGTCACTTCGCGCTCACAATAATGCGTATGCAACAGGTGATGCGACTTCTCGCTCAATGGCGCTCCCAGGAAATCTTCGTAAAGGCGCTGTACCGCCGCGTTGCTGTGGGCGGTCCGCACCGGCTCGTCGCGGTCGAGCGTATACAATGCCTGCATACGCGCCTTGATCGCTTCCTTGTCCGTCGTGAACGGCTGTCCGCCGCCATTGATGCACCCGCCGGGGCACGTCATCACTTCAATGAAGTGAAGGTCGTTGCGGCCCGCGCGCAGCTCTTCCAACAGCGCTTTCGCATTTGCGAGACCGCTTACGACGGCCACGCCCAAATCCAGGCCGCCGATCGGAATGCGCGCTTCTTTCACGCCCTTCAAGCCGCGCACTGCTTCGATCTTGAGGTTCTCGAGTTCCTTACCCGTAATCAGGAAGTACGCGCTCCGTAATGCCGCTTCCATCACGCCGCCCGTCGCGCCAAATAGTTTGCCTGCCGTGCTGCGCTCGCCAAAGGGCAGATCCGGCGTTTCCGGCTTCAGCGAGTTGAAATCGATGTGCTGCATGCGAATGACCCGCGCGAGTTCGCGCGTGGTCAGCACGGCATCGATATCCGGCACGCCTTCCTGCATCATTTCGTTTCGCCCGGATTCGAACTTTTTCGCCGTGCACGGCATGATTGCCACGCTGAAGATGTTCTCGGGGTCGAGCTTCTCTTTTTGCGCGTAGTAGCTCTTGATCACCGCGCCCAGCATCTGCTGCGGACTCTTGCACGTCGACAGGTTCGGCATAAACTCAGGGTAGAACTGCTCGACAAACTTCACCCACCCCGGCGAACAACTCGTCATGAGCGGCAACACGCCGCCGTTCTTAATGCGGTGCACCAGTTCCGAACCTTCTTCCATCACCGTCAGGTCGGCGGAGAATGACGTGTCGAACACGCGCGAGAAACCCAACTGCCGGAACGCGGCGGTCATCAGTCCATTTACGTCCGTACCCGGCTTGAGACCGAATTCTTCGCCCAATGCCACCGACACGCTCGGCGCATGTTGCACGACCACCGTCAACTCGGGATCGTTCAGCGCCGCAGTCACTTCCTTGACGCTGCTCTGCTCGCGTAACGCCCCCGTCGGACAATTCACGATGCACTGACCGCAGAAGACGCAACTCGCGATGTTCAGACTCTCGCCAAACGCCGTGCTGATGCACGCCTGGCTTCCGCGGCCCGCAAAATCGATTGCGCCCACGCCCTGAATCTCTTCGCATACCCGCACGCACTTGCCGCAGAGAATGCATTTATCCGGGTCGCGGACCAGCGACGGACTCGACACATCTTCTTTGTACTCGCGGCGGGCGCCCGAATACCGGCGCGTGCGCACACCCAACTCCGAGGCCAACCGCTGCAATTCGCACGTGTTGTTGCGAACGCAGTACAGGCAGTCATCCGGGTGGTTAGCGAGCAATAGTTCGATGATCGTCTTGCGGGCGCGCAGCGCGCGCGGCGAGTGCGTGCGCACCACCATGCCCTGTTGCACGGGCAGCGCGCAGCTCGGAGCAAGATTCGGCATACCGCTCACTTCCACGACGCACATCCGGCACGCCCCGGTCGGAAACAGCCCATCCATATGGCACAAGGTGGGCACCTGAATGCCCGCCCGCTGCAAGGACTTCAACAGGGTTTCGCCTTCTTTGGCTTCCACCTGGCGTCCATTCACTTCGATTGTCAACATACTAAGCAACCTCTCTCGGCGCGTGCGCCGTAGCGTTTCTCGTTTCTGTCGTACTTCCGATTCGCAGACACACCGCGCCTACTCTCGGATCAGTCCGCGGCCGTCGTGCCAATCCCGGAACGCTCCCTTCGAGAACACGCCCACGACGGCGTCGCTCTCGTCGCGCGCGGCCGGGGCCGCCGCGGCTACCGGAACCAGTTCCGCCAGATGCACGGCGCCGTGGTTGCACGCGTCGAAGCAACCGGAACAACCGATGCACTTCTCTTCAAGGATGTAGTGAATCCGCTGCGGAGCGCCCACGATGGCATCCGTCGGACACTTGGGTTTGCAGTTGCCGCACCCCGTGCAGGCTTCGGCGTCGATTACGAAAGTGCGCAGTTCGGAGCACGCTCCCGCGGGGCAGCGACGCTCGAAGATGTGCGCTTCGTATTCGTCGCGGAACCACCGCAACGTGCTCAGCACGGGATTCGGAGCCGTCTGTCCAAGGCCGCACAAGCTGGTATCGCGGATGACTTGGGCGAGCCGATTGAGGTACATCACGCCCTGGAATCGCTCCAGCGCTTCGACGCCTTGCTCGGCTCTCCGTCCGCGGGTGATGCGCTGCAGGACTTCCAGCATACGCAGCGTCCCTTCGCGGCATGGGATGCACTTGCCGCAGCTCTCGCGCTGAATGAATTCCATGAAGAACTTGGCTACGTCCACCATGCAGGTGTCTTCGTCCATGACCACCAAACCGCCGGACCCCATCATGGCGCCGACGGTCTTCAGCGATTCATAGTCGACATTGATGTCGAGGTGTTGCGTGGGAATGCACCCGCCGGATGGGCCGCCAATTTGTACGGCCTTGTATTTCTTGCCCTTCGGGATGCCGCCGCCGCATTCGAACACCACCGTGCGAATGGTGGTGCCCATCGCCACTTCCACCAATCCCGTGCGCGAGACTTTACCCGAGAGCGCGAACACCTTGGTGCCCTTGCTGCCTTCGGTTCCAACTGCCGCAAAGGCTTCGGCGCCGCGAGCCAGAATCCCCGGGATGTTGGCCATAGTCTCGACGTTGTTGATGACCGTTGGCTTGTCGAACAGTCCGCGAACGGCCGGGAAAGGCGGACGCGGACGCGGCATGCCGCGCTTACCTTCGACGCTATTAATCAACGCGGTTTCTTCACCGCACACAAAGGCACCCGCGCCCTTCTTGATGATGATGTGCAGATCGAATCCGCTGTCCAGAATGTTGTCGCCCAGAAGGCCATAGGCTTCCGCCTGCGCGATGGCGTGCTTGAGGCGCGCGATCGCCAGCGGATACTCCGCGCGGATGTACACGTACGCCTTGCTAGCTCCAATGGCATACGCCGCGATGGCCATGCCTTCGAGCATCCGGTGCGGGTCGCCTTCGATAACGGCACGGTCCATGAACGCGCCGGGGTCGCCTTCGTCCGCGTTGCAGATCAAGTACTTCTGTTCGCTCTCCGCGGCCAGCGCAAACTTCCATTTCCGGCCCGTCGGGAAGCCACCGCCCCCACGTCCCCGCAGACCGCTTTTTTCGACGGCGTCGCAGACGTCCTGACGAGTCTTTGTGCGCAACGTGGTTGCCAGCGCGCCGTATCCGCCGCGCGCAATGTATTCGTCAATGGACGACGGATCGATTATGCCGCAGTTCACGAGCACCCAGCGCGTCTGGGGTGCGAAGAAGGGATGCTGATCGAGGTAGTTGACGTTATCCCAGGAAGTCAGCCCGTCGGAACGGAATTGGCCGAGGATCATGCCCGGCTCGGGAAGGTCCCCTCTGAAGACCTTGTCGAGCAGGTCATCGACTTTATCGGCCGTGACTCCCTGAAACGAGACGCGTGTCATGCCGGGCAGTTGGACATCGACGAGCGGCTCGGCCGAGCACAAACCGATGCAGCCAACTTCCACGACGTCGGCTTCCATGTCGCGGCGCGCCAGGTATGTGCGGACCGCCGTGAGCGTCTTGCCTGCGCCTGCGCCCAACCCGCAGGTGCCTGCGCCGACATAGATGATTCTCTTGGTGAGCTTGTCGCGGCGTAAACGCGTAGTGATATCTCGACGGGCCTTTGCTGCCGCCTTGTCTTCGTGGCACACGGGGCCTTTCGTCAAGCACGTCACCAAGTCGGGACACGGACGTTCCACCCCATGCCAGCAATGACTGCAAATCTGTTCGCGAATTTCTTCGTACATCTTACTGCACCCCTTCCCGGAAATCCTCGAGGATCTGCCGCAACTGCGCTGTCGTCATCGTGGCAAAGAACTCGCCGTTGACGCAGATCACAGGGGCAAGGCCGCAAGCGCCGATGCATGCCACGACTTCAAGACTGAACTGACCATCTTTCGTGGTTTGGCCCGGCTCGATCTTCAACTCATGACGCACGGCGTCCAGGATGCTCAAGGATCCCTTCACGTGGCACGCTGTTCCGCGGCACACCTGAATGTGGTTCTTTCCAAGAGCTTGAAAGCGGAACTGGTTGTAGAACGTGGCCACCCCGTAAATCTTGCTCGCGGGCAGCCCCAGGTACTGGCCAATACGTCCGATCGACTCGCGGGAGAGGAACCCCTCCCGATCCTGCACGTCCTGTAGGATCGGGATGAGTGCCTCACGCCCCGCGTTCGGGTAATCCGCCAGAATGTCGTCTATCGCATCTCGAGGTCGTTCCAAGGCAGTAGCGGTCATCGTACACCCTCTTTCATGGTCGCCCGCCGTCTCGCGTGATACGCCACGCGCTCCAATGCGGTGGTCAAATCGATGTCTTCCACATATACATGGTCGGGCACCCACAACCGCACCGGAGCGAAGTTGAGTATGCCCGTTACGCCCAATTCACATAAGCGCGCCGCCGTTTCCTGCGCCGCTTCCGCTGGCACCGCGAGGATCGCCATATGTATGTCGCGGTCCTCCAGCACCTCACGAATCGAATCCACTGGATAGCACCGGCATCCGTTGATCACCCGGCCTGCCTTTTGCGGGTCCGAGTCAAAGGCCGCCACCACCGAATACTTCGACGACCGCCCTCCTAGATAGGCGAGCAACGCCCGTCCTAGGTTACCCAGTCCCACCAGCGCCACCGGCTGTACGTCCGCGTCATTCAGGAACGCGCTGATACTCTCGAGCAACTCTTCCACGTGATATCCGCGCGCTGGACTCCCCACATACCCCAGAGCCATAATGTCACGGCGTACCTGCGCTGGCGTCACTCCCGCCAACGTCGCCAATTGGTGCGAGTACAAATACCGCACGCCATCCGCGCAAAAACTGTGTAGCAAACGCCGATAGAGGCTAATTCGCCCGATGGTTTTGTCCGATGTGGTCGTTTGCATGGAGCCCCCTTACACAGATTCTGTGAACGATATCACGCTGTGAATTCATTCACAGGTACTTTAGCACACTTTCATTGTCCAAATCAAGCCAATCGTGAAGAAAATCACGACTATATGATAATAATGATAATATTTGAATTAAGTCAATCAACTACTTGCCGCCGGTTGCCGGTACTCCACCCCTTCAGCCGCGCCCGATAATTACTGCCGAGATAACCGCTTCCGTTCATGGCAAAATCTCGCCACTCTCGTACCGAAGTTCCCGACTGTCCTGATGGGATTGCCCTAGACTGCGCGATTGCATATCACACAGGGTTATGTCACACTATCCTCTACTGGGGTGATGTAAGAGCCCTGGGCCATCGTCAAGTTGCCGTTTGTCGGTCGAGTGGTGCGCGCGCGTGGAGTAACGCAACTCTTCGCGGTATGCGACAAATCGGTTCTCAAGCCCGTTATATGAATCCGAATAGTTCCTCTCCGCATTGCAGTCGTCAAGTAATCTGAATCAATCATTGCTGTCCTTCACCACAGTCGACAAGCTTGGAGCTCAGTATCGTTTTCAAAGCGATCAACCGTTGCTCTGAAAGCGCGATTCAGGAGCGATAGGCGCAAAGCTATAGACTTCGAGGCAGTTCTCCGTTGCGATGCCTTAGACGAAGTGGTCAATTGTTCATCACAGCAAGGTAGAAGGGGAGGATCTCGCAATGTCATTTCCATTTCATGGCAAGGAGTTCGTCTTTGTTCAGCCGGATGGCACCGAACTTAAAGTTCGGGGATGGGGCGACCAGTACAACGCGCGGTTCGAGACGTTGGATGGACATCCCGTCGTTCTGAATTCGGAGACAGGTTTTTACGAGTACGCGGAGATTGACAAGACCGGGGAAGAAGTTGCCCCGATGGGTGTACGTGCGGGAGGGGCCGTGCCGAAGCGACTCCGGTCAGGCGCACGAAAGCCGACTCGCAGCGCAAAGAACAGGACGCGATCGCAGATTATTTCGGATCTGCCGCGCGGCACGACGCGGTGGGAAGAGCGCAGACAGCAGAAAAGGACGACGCTTCGCCGCGCGATGATCACGAGCGAAGTCGCCGCTGCGCCTCCACCCCAAGGAACGATCGGAACGTACGTGGGTCTGTGTTTGCTGGTTCAGTTTCCGGACGTCCACGGGACTATCACTCAGCAAGAAGTCGAGGAGTTCTGCAATAAGCCAGGTTACAACGGATTCGGTAACAACGGCTCGGTGTACGACTACTTCTTCGAAAACTCGCTGGGCAAAATGAAGTACACGAACGTCGTTGCGCCGTACTATACGGCCAAGAACAAACGCTCGTACTACACGGACGAGAAGGTCACACAACCTCGTCGGACTCTGGAGCTTATAAAAGAGGCTCTGGACGATCTTACCGCCAAGGGATTCGATTTCAGCGCACTTTCGACGGACGATCAAGGGTACGTGTATGCCTTGAATGTCTTCTACGCGGGACCCTGTGTGAACAGGTGGGCCAAGGGATTGTGGCCGCACTCATCGAGCCTGGACAGTCCGTACACGCTGACGCAAGACGCGAAAGCCTACGACTATCAGATTACAAACATGGGCGATCAGTTGACGCTGGGGACATTCTGTCATGAAAACGGGCACATGGTCTGCGATTTCCCCGACCTCTACGACTATGACTCCGATTCGGAAGGAATCGGCGTTTACTGTCTCATGTGTGCCGGGGGCGCGGTTCAAGGCGCCGATACCAATCCCACGCAGATCTGCGCCTATCTGAAGAATGCCGCGGGGTGGGGCACCACGCGAACTATCGCAAGTGGGCAGACCTTCAAGGCCAGAGCAGGCAAGAACGAGTTCTTCATCCACAAGAAAGACAACAACGAGTACTTCATTATTGAGAATCGGTTTCAAGAAGGTCGCGACAGTCTCCTAACGGATTCGGGGTTGGCCGTCTGGCACGTGGACCACTTGGGAAGCAACGACAACCAACAGGGCACTCCCGCCCGCCATTACGAGTGTGCGCTGATGCAGGCCGATGGGAAAAAGAACCTGGAGAAATCGCAGAACGTTGGGGACAGCAAGGACTTGTTCCGCCAAGGGAACGGCACCAAATTCGGCGCGAAGACCAAGCCGAATAGCAAGTGGTGGAACAAGAAAGCTTCGGGTCTCGAGATAAGCGCCATCGGAGCGGCAGGAAAGGAAATCACGTTTACTGCAAAGTAGTGTGGCGTGTGCGGGGTCGGCGAATGGTCACCGGCTGCCATGCCGACTCCGCTCTACCTCACACCCTTTCTGGCTACGCGCAGGGAGACGTCTTGCACGTCATGCGTAAATCCGCGCTTTGTAGAGGCTAAGCAAAGACTCTAGCGCCCTTTTCGGGCATGTTTGGACTCGTCGCCCGGACCCAACTATACTTCGAGTAGACACAGGGACAGGAATCCCGTCGCAACAGAGCATCGCGGAATTAAACACACCCAAATGACCCGCACAAAACGTATTCGTCTGATTCGCCTGATTGTAGGAGCGGCAGCTTTTATCATCGGCCTCACGGTAGTGCTATTCAGCCCCGAAGCGCCGCCGCCTCGCCCACTAAGCACGGCGTTCTACGTGTGGCAATTGGCGTGGAATGACTCCGTGAAGGAGGCCGTAGACCAGGCGACACCGTTTGCGCATGAGTTTATGGTGCTGATCGGCGAGGTCAGCGCAAAGAACCAAGCCCCCACTTACCATGCCGCGTTGCCCGACTGGTCTTCCCTCGCGAAAGGTCAGGTGCCGACGACCCTCGTACTGCGTGCCAACGTCACGTTGGGCGACGTGCTCACCGACGAGTCCGTCGATCGCACCAGCGCATATCTGGCGGGCGTGTTCAAGGAATCGGTTGAGGCCGCGAAGAAGGGCGGGGTTCGCGTCACCGGCGTGCAACTCGACTACGATAGTCCCACGTCGAAACTGCCGGAGTACCGACAACTGCTGGAACGCCTGCGCGCAGAATTGCCCCAACTCGAGATGTCAATCACCGTCTTGCCGACCTGGCTCAAAAGCTGGCAATTCTCCAAACTCGTGCGCGACCTCTCCTATTATGTCCTTCAAGTGCATTCACTTGAAAAACCAACCACAATCGACGCCCCGATTGTGATCTGCAACACTTCCAAGATTAGCGGTTACCTGCGCCGGGCTTCTCTTGAAGGCACACCCTTCTACATCGCGCTGCCCACATACGGCTACCGCGTCGCCTTCGGTCCCGACGGCAAATTCGCCGCCTTATCCGCGGAAGGCCCCACACCGGCGTGGAATCCCGGCTACCAAGTGAAGACCATCATGACTGACCCGAACGACATCGCGGATGTTGTGCACGCGTTGCGCGAGGCCCCGCCCCGTGAATGTCTAGGAATTGCCTGGTTCCGCATGCCGGTCGAGTCCGACGAGCTCAATTGGACCTGGGAAACGCTGGAGGCCGTTATGTCCGGCGACGAACCCCTAGTGGAATTCGCCGTTAATGTGAAGACTCCGCAACCCGGTCTCTACGAAGTCTGGATCTCCAACACCGGCGAAGCCAACGTCCTGGAACAGCTCCGCATCGACGTCGAATGGGAAAGCGCCGAACTCGCCGCCCACGATTCCATGCGCGGTTTCAAAGCTACCAAAGACAGCCGCTCCCCCAAAATGGTCCTAACCGGCCCTGCCCCCAAAACCGGCGCCCCTATCCAAGCCGCCTGGCTGCGCCTCAACACCGGCGATCCCCCACCCGAAGAACCCATCAAGGTGACTCGGGTCGAGATCATCAAGTAGCTTCCGCGGCTCGTCTCCAACACGCAACCTTTCCAGCACCTCGACGTATTAATTCGTGTGTCGATTCGATAGTATGGAAGACTGTCGCTTAGGGGGGAACCAAATGACGCGCCGGATGTACGTCCATGGATTGCTGATGTTCGCAATCGGAAGCTTGAGTGCGGCCTACGCGTGTTCGCCGTTCTTTCCCCTGACCTTTCTCGGCGACGGTTTCGAATGGCGCATCCTGACATTGCCGGATGCCTCGTTTCGCTGGGAAGCGGGCCGAGTTCTAGAGGTAGACCTCTTCTACAAGAACGGCCACTACCGTTCAGAGCGCCAGTTTGCCGCCCCACTAAGCAAAGGCGACGCCGCCTATTGGAAGTCTACACTCGAAGCGGATGAGACCGACCTCCAGGAGGCCCTTGCCGCCAAATCTCTGCAGGGTACGGTATCCATGTCTCAATACCGCGCCTATCGCACGGCCGTCAAGACGACCCCGAATATGCTGCAAGCGTTCTCCGAAGCCTTCGTGCTCCAGTCCCTTCCCAAGGAGTTCGCACTGTATTGCCAGGGCGCCCGCGCCTATCGCTGGGGCAACCTGGAATCCGCTACGCGCGATTGGCATACCCTGTTGGAACTGCCACCAGACGAACGGCAATACCGCTCCACATGGGCCGCGTACATGATTGCCAAGGCCCGCCTCAAGACCGACCCCGAAGGCGCGATCGAATACTACGCGAAGGTGCGTGAGCTTGCGGACGCCGGATTCCGTGACACATTGGGATTGGCCCAAGATAGCTTCGGCCTTCAAGCTCAAGCGGAACTGCGAGCAGGCATGCACGCCCAGGCGATTCAACATTACGCCCGCCTGCTTCTAACCTCCGATGAGACGAATCGTGAGGTGTGGGGCGAATCGCTGCAATCCGCTTGCTATGCCGCGTGCCACGCGGAACGGATCGACCCCAACGCCACGAAGGATTCTCTGTGCCAGCAACTCGTCGCCGCATATCTAATTTCCAATCCGGACGCGACCTCCATCAGCGCGCGATGGAGTGAAGCATTGCGCGAGGCGGGCGTCCAAAAACCCTACCCCGGGGCAGATCGGTTGGCGTGGGCGGCGTACAATTGCGGGGACATGGAGAACGTCCGGCGTTGGACCGACGCAGCCGATCCGGCGTCACCGTACACAAAATGGGTGCAATCGAAACTGCTACTTCGCGATGGCAAGATCGACAAGGCCATCGCACTTCTCCACACCCTCGTCGACGCCTTCCCCCGGGAAGACCGATGGCCGGCCTCCATTCCCCGCGAGCTGCCCGCCACGCCTGGCAACTCAAGCCCGCGCGGGATCGACGACTACATCCTGAGAAATCCCGCTTCTCCGAGGGATGAAGTCAAAGCCGACTTGGGCGTCTTGCTGGTGGGGCGCGGCGAATACAGCAAGGCATTGGATCTGTTCGCAAAATCGCACTTTTCGGAAGACACCGCCTACATCGCCGAACGTGTGCTGACCATCACCGAACTCCGCGAATACGTGGACTCCCACGCCAATGACCCCGCCCTGCAGGAACCTCTGGAGAATCACTACTATGATGAGATCTCGCGTATCGCGTACCTCAGCGACATACTCGCGCGCCGCATGGTCCGCGCCGGACAATGGAAAGACGCGATGAAGTATCTCGCGAAGGACGGTCAAGAAAGACTCAATCCCATCATGTCGGCGTTGGAAGTCGCTGCCCAAGTGAGTCCCGTGCGCTGGGGCGACACGCAATTGCGCTTTCCCAGTAAAGAAGCCAAGAAACCTTCGAAGGACAGCGGTTCGGATCGAGCCACACACCTGGTTGCCGCGGCGCGTATGTTTCAGAAGGAAGAACACAGCAAACTGCTGCGGACGGAATTGGAGCCTGACTGGGGCTATTACAACGGAGGCTTCGAATTAACGGGACCGACCTATCACCGCGCGTTCAAAGCAGGAATGACACCAACACTTTCCTGGATGGTCGAAGAACCCATGAAGAAGAACCTGGTTCAACTCGAAGACAAGGAGGTCTTCAAGACCCTGCCCGCATCTACAATAAAAGCCCTCGACGCCAGCGACGACGAAGTGCGCCGCGTGTGGAAAAGCGCGCCCACATACAACCTTCGCCGTAGCTACCTGTACCTCCTCGCCGAACTGTATTGGCAGGCCGCGCAGTCGCTTCCAGACAACGACATGGAAACGCTGAAGGTCTTGTACGAAGGCGGCATGCTACTGAAGAATCGCAACCCCAGAGCAGCTGACCGCTTCTACAAAGCCATCGTGCGCCGTTGCCCCGCGCTGCCCTACGCACAAGAAGCCGACAAACGGCACTGGTTCCCCAAATATGCGCCCGGAGAAGAACCGGAGGAACAGCTACAGCTGCCAGCGGTACAATCGCAATAATCGACGACGCAACCGCAGCCCCCCCCCACCATCCCTACAACACAAGCAGCCAATTCTGAGGGTTACACCTTCGGACTGGCCCCCATCTCGAACACCAATTCGCCGCCGTTCGCAATTTCGTCGTGGGTAAAATGGGTGCGGTCCAGCGGAGTCCCATTCAAGGTGACGCGCTGCACGTAGATGTTCTCGGCCGCGAAATTCTCGGCTTTGATGGTGAGCGTACGGTCGCCTATCTTCACCTCGGCCCGCTCGAATAGCGGCGCGCCCAGTTCGTACCGCGTCGAACCCGCAATCGGATAAAACCCAAGCGCGCTGAACACGTACCACGCCGACAAGGTCCCCGCGTCGTTGTTGCCGTCGAGACCGACGTAGTCGTCGCCGTAGCGCGTGTCGAGCAACCAACGCACCCACTTCTGCGTCAGGTCGGGACGTCCCGCCGCGTTGAACAGATACACCGTGAACAACGCAGGCTCGTTACCGTGCCAATAGTAGGAACCGGGATGCCAATACCCTTTCTTCTTGCGCGCCTTCGCAAAGAACGTATCCAACTCGCTCACGAAGTATTCGCGGCTCGAAAACAACGAGACCAGCCCCTCCGCGTCGAACGGCACGGCCCAACGCCATTGCATCGGACTGCCTTCGACGTAATCGTCCGTGTATTTGTTGTCGAAATCCGTGTAGCTCAGCGCCAACGGACGAAACTCCGCGAACCAGTTCCCTTGCGAGTCTTTGGGCTGAAAGAACTGCGTATCCGGATTCCAAAGGTTCTTATAGAAACCCACGTGTGTCTCGAAGGTCTTCGCGTCGTCTTCGTGGCCCAATTCGCGCGCGAGAAGCATGAGCGCGTAGTCGGCGTAACCGTATTCAAGCGTCGCCGACACCGCCTTGTTCATGATATCCGAAGGGCAATACCCGTATTGGCGATACTCTTGCAGCTTGTTACGCCCGCCGAACTCGCATCCCAACGGCACGCCCACCAGCGCCACTTGCCGCATCATCGCGTACGCTGTCTCAATATCGAATTCGCGGATGCCCTTCAGATACGCATCGGTAACGGCGATATCGGCGGGCGTGCCGAACATGCAGTTGGTGTATCCGGTTCCTGACGGCCATCTTGGTAACGCGCCACCGCCCGCCTTGCCCATCTCCACCAGCGACACCATCATGTCGCGTTGTTCCTTGCGCGCAATCAGGTTGTAGAGCGGGTGCACCGTGCGGAACGTGTCCCATAACGAGAAATCGGTGTAGTAGGTGAATCCTTCCGCCTTGTGCGTCGCGAAATCGAACCCGCGATACTCGCCATTCGTGTCGCTGAACGTCGTAGGCATCTGCATGGAACGATACAGCGAAGTATAGAAGACGCGTTGTTGTTCCTCGGTGCCTCCCGTAACGTGTATCGCGGACAACCGCTCGTCCCACGCCTTTTGCGCTTCGGCCGCAATCTCGTCGAAGGAACGACTCCCCGCCTCAGCGTCGAGGTTTGCGCGCGCATTCGCGATGCTCACGTACGAGATGCCTACGCGGACCTCCACCACATTCGAATCGTCGATCGCAAACGAGCAATCGACGCCCACGGAATCACCGGACGCAGAATCTGTGTTGGGACTAATCGATTCTCCAGTCCACGTCGCATACGACGCAAACGGCTTGCTGAACCGAGCGACGAAAAAGGCGTCGAGCCCCTTGTAGCGGCCCGAGAACGATCCGAACTCCCGGCACGATCCTTCAATCTCTTTCGCGTCGGGGAGGATCTTCACGACCCCCCTTTCGGCATGCTTGTCGCCCAACGCGCTCGTGACGTCCAAGCGCAAATGCGGCGTCGTTCCCTTGCTGAACGTATACCGGTGCACGCCAACGCGGGTCGTCGCCGTCATCTCTGCAAGTACGTCCGACAACTGCACCGCATA
>JAIBAQ010000101.1 GCA_019695095.1 Candidatus Hydrogenedentota bacterium | reverse complement strand
TGATGGGTGAAATACGCGGCAATAAGACCGGCTGTAAGCACGCACGCCGCGTCGAATACGGCAAGCGCGACAGTCAGTTGAGATGCATTTCGCTTTAACATAGGCGTCTGCTAGTTATTACTCGCTTAAATCGCTGCGCTTCAAGAGGCGCGCCGCGATGAATGGGCAGATTCTCAATTCTTGGACTCAATCCAGGGTCAAGCTATACCTCTTACACCCAACCCGCGTTTGACAGCGCTTCCAGCCTAGTCCGAACCGTTTTACCCTGTCAAGAAATGACGAATGTGAGACTTCACTCCACTCAACCGGTTGCATTCGTATGAGCGCTGTGCCACTCTCGTGGTATGAAAACACATCCCCTCCACGCATCTCGATGGGTCTCGGTTGCCACGTGTCTTGTGATATCGGCATGGAGTGGCGCGCAGGAGCCCGGCACCGTCCCAAGTACGGATGAATCCAAGCCAATGATACAAATCGACACACAACAGCCGTGGCCTGCCTTCTTAAGTTGGGATACGGAAGGCGGGAAACGAGTCGAGCAGAATCTGCTTCGCAAAGACGCCCGCATGTCGTTGCGCGTGAAGGTAAACGGCACGTGGATCGAAGCTGCTACGCTACCTGTCGCAAAAGATGGCGACTCGGTGAGCGCAGGTGTCCTCCTCACTAATTATCTCATCGAGGTTGCGCCGGGGAAAAAGGCGCAGTGGCAACTCAAGGACTCGACCTTTGGGAGGTTCACTGCTTTCACTCTGGGCGGGAGCGACGCGTCCATGGTAAAAGAAGCGGAACTTCTCCTTCCCTTCGACGCGACGGTAACCCCGACCACTGTTCTCCCGCACGCATGGAACGACGATGACACGATGATATTACCTGCGATCATCAGCGCACCCGATTTCGGACAAGTGCTCGTTACGTCGAAATCTCCCGCCGTCAAAGCTCGATTAGAGGGGAACCGCGAACAACACACCGTCGATTTCATTATTCAACTGCCTTGGTCTTCTGAGGTTACGCTTACTCCTTTGGTCCTCGCGCCGCCCAGCGGATTGAAGGACGTTTCCATGTGGCGCGAAGCGCGACGGGGATGGTTTGGCGCGCTGCAGTGCTCGGCGAAATGGGGCGATCCAAACCGTCCCTACAGCTCGCCGCCGGGGTTGCTGTGCAACAACGTGGTGAGCGACCCGGCTAGTCCGTCGATCTGGTTCTACGCGGATCAGTCTTTTTGGATTCCCCAGTTGGCGGAAGGCGTGAACGTGATGGACAACGTGCGTTACACGCTGGATTGGTGGCTGGACAACAAAGTGCTCCAAAACGGGAAGATGGTCGGATACTGGGACAAGACGGATTTCCTCGACGGCAACGCGGGTCCGTTGATCGCGGCGTGGGACTACGTCGAAACCTCGAACGACACCGCGTGGCTGGCGAAGCGCATCGAACGCCTCGAATTCGTCGCGTCGTATCTGGAACAGCGCGACATTGACAACGACGGCCTCATCGAGGCGGAACAGTCGGGTAACGCAAATACGTTGAAGGACGAGAAGCGGTCGTGCGCGTGGTGGGATGCGTTGAACTGCGGACACAAGGACGCGTACACGAACGCGATCATCTATCGCGCGTTTCGTTGTCTTGCGGATTTGGAGAAGCGCGCGGGCCGCGCGGAGAAAGCTACGCGCTACACCGAACGCGCCAACAAGCTGAAGGCCGCGTACTTCCCCACGTTCTACAACCCGGAGACAGGTTGGCTCGTGTGGTGGATCAGCGCCGACGGCGTGAAGCATGACTATGCATCCCCCACCACCAACGGCATCGCCATCGAATACGGTCTGGTGGAGCCTGAGAAGGGGCGCGAGATTCTTGCGAAACTGCGCGGGAAGATGAAGGAAGTTGGGTTCACGCGGTTCGATTTGGGAGTGCCGGGACAACTGATTCCGGTATTGCGCGCTGACTACCTCCAACCCGCGTGCGGGTGTCCCGAACGTGAAGACGGCACGGACACCTTCGGCTATTACATGAACGGCGGCATCACGGCAGGTCAAGTGCTGCATTTCCTCGCGGCGCACTACGTCGTCGGCGATCCGGAGCCTGCCGACGAAATCCTCCGCGCAATGTTGAAGCGGCAGGATCAGGGCGGATTTCAGAACGGCGCGGTCAACGAGTACCCGAAGGGCATCGATTGGACCACATGGGACGGAAAACCTTCGGGGTATGAAGGCTATCTTGCCGATTCGTTTCGGTTTCTGCAGGCAGTGCTGTTGCGCGAGGCGCCGTTCCGCGAAAAGCTGTATCGACCATTAGCCGCTTCGAAGTAGCGTCTTCGTTTCATCCGCGCGACACCTGGAATCCCAGGTAACACGCATACAGGACGAGATAGAAGATGCCCTCCACTCGGTGCACCGTGTATCGCGGTTTCCCGCGGAACATCGTGAGAAACAGCAGCAGGGTGACGAGAATCATGAACAGGATGTCGATGTTGTTGCGGGCGTCCAGCGGAATAGGGTGCAGGATGCCGGTCATGCCCAATACAAAAAACACATTGAAAATGTTCGAACCTACGACGTTGCCAATTGCGATATCGGAGTTCTTGCGGTAGGCGGCCACTGCCGAGGTGGCAAGTTCGGGCAATGATGTGCCAACGGCCACCACTGTCAACCCAATGACATCCTCGCCAACGTTGAATGCTTCCGCCACCGCCACGGCGCCTTGAACGACCCAGCGCCCGCCAAGAACGAGACTGGTAAGTCCGGCGATAATCTTCAAGAGGGCGCGAATAGTGCTCTTGTTCGTGGGCGGCGCGTCCGTACGTTGATTCGACTCTGAGCGAATGACCTCGAAAATGTAGTACATGAACACAATGAAGAAACTGAGCAGCACAAGGCCGTCGATTCGGCCCAGGTAGTTCTGTGCAGCGTGATCGAGCACGGTGTCATTGGGAAGGATTCCGACAAGAACCGCCGCCAGCATGCAGAACGGAATCTCCTTACGAACGGTGCTCTTGCTGGCCTGCACGGGATTGATGATAGCGGCCAAGCCAATGATGATCAGGATGTTTGCGATATTGCTGCCGACAATGTTGCCGATGGCGATGCCCGTGTTGCCGCGGGCGGCCGCCATTACGCTCACGATGAGTTCCGGCAATGATGTGCCAAATGCGACGATGGTCAATCCGATGACCAGGTCGGAAATGCCGACGATGCGCGCAAAGGTTGCGGCTCCATCGACAAGCCAATCGGCCCCCTTAATGAGGATGGTAAATCCCACGAGCAGCAGCAGGTATACAAGCATGGCGCCCAGCATATCTCCACATGGTTACGGCATGGACTCCGTGGAACGATACGTGGCGCGGTTGGTCGGATGCAATCACATGCTGCCGGCTGCGCAGATCAGTAGACTACGCCGCCCTTGTAGGCCCAGAACTGGCACCAGAGATTCGGAATGCCTTCCTTGTCTTGGCACGGGTCCATGATGGCAGGGGCCGGAATCGATTTGGTGGCGGGGACGAGGTGACGCATGACGTTTCTCCGAACCGGTTAATACGGTAGCTGTGCTCCACACAAGACCCTACACATGAGGATGGAAAGTCGTTACGCGGAGATGTCTACGCACCCGCCCCAAGCGCCGATACTGCCTCGGTCAATTGCGCTTCGGTGACCTCCTCGAACCAAAACTGCTTCATGACGCCGTCCTTGTCGAACAGGAACGTTGCGGGCAAAGGACCGTCCCATTTGCTGTCCTCGGCCTTAAGCATCTCAACGAGCCGGTCGGGCGGAAGCGAATCCAACACGTACACCGGAAACGGCACCTTCTTGTCTTTCACGAACGGTTTGACGGATCCGTCCACCTCGGACGTCATGTCGGCGGAAAGACTCAAGAATCCAACGCCCAACTTTTCCGACGCGCGATAGAACTTCGCCAACTCCGGCATTTCCGCGACGCATGGCATGCACCACGTGGCCCACACGTTTACGACGAGCGGTTTGCCCTTCGTAGCGGAGAGCAATTCGGCGACGCGCGCCTCGTTTGCCAACTCGACCGTACCAATGGTCTCGGGCGCGGGTTGCTGCGGGGTGGCATGAGACTCCTGTGGCGCCGGTTGCGAACCCGAGCATGAAGCGGCGGCCAGTACACCCAGAATAAGAAGGCCACGCCACCTGCGATGTAGGGTGGCGTGGCACAGACCTTGAACCACTATCATCACCTTGGGCTAACTTGCCCGCTTGATGCCGCACCCGTAGGCGGCCGACTTGGGCTTCGATACCGGCTTTCCGGCCAGCAGCTCATCAACCGCGATGGCGACATAGCTCTCGTAACCCGCTTCGTCGAGTTTCTTTCCGTTATCGAGCGCACCGTGATAGACAAGGCTTCCGGACTTGTCGACGATGTAGACCTCCGGAGTCTTCTTCGCGCCCATCTTGTCCGCGTATACGTTCTTCGTGTCGATAAGAATCGGGTATGGCAGCGCCTTGCCCGTTTCGTTGCCCTTGGTGGCGAATTCCTTCACGGCTTCGGCGGTCGCGCCTGCGTGCGAATCGATACTCAGGACCACAACGCCCTTGTCCTTGTACGATTCGGCGAACTTCGACAGGGCCTTGTCACCCGCGCGCGAATACGGGCACTCCTGCGACGTGAACACGAGTACGACGATGCTACCCGCGTGCGCCGACAAAGAGTGGTCCTTGCCGTCGTAGTCCTTAAGAGTAAAATCAGGGGCCTTTGTTCCGATTTCAGGCGCAGGCGGTACGTCTGCCTGGACAATTCCGTTGCCCATAACGGCGAACACGGCGGCACCCGCCACGACAGCGAGCGCGCCACAACTCAGCAACACCTTGGTCTTCATCGAGTTAGCCTCCTGCTAATGGGTAGTAACCCAAGTATTCTTGGCATGCATATACGGAACACCCGCCAGGGCCGATTTCTGCCCGGGACTCGGTGACTAGACGATAGACCGCAACGCATTATTCTTCCAAACGATACACACGCAGCATGGAAGGTTCCGGCCACGGTAACTCGCGGGGCTTGTCGCGGTTGGGCCCGAGCGTTTCCCAGCGCAGCATGTACCGTATGCCATCCGGTCGCATTGGACCCGCATCTCCAGCCGTGCGGACTTGCATGCCCGGAAATGTCGATTCCAGCGGCCCGAGATCCGGGTTTGAGCGTTCCTCCTTGGTAAGCTCGCGGACAGGCTGCAGGGTTGCTTCGTCCAGCAGCCATGTTCCACTACCCGCTTTGACATGACTGTAAGACTGCGTCAATCCGAGACCCTTCTTCATAACAACCGGACCTACCGTGATTTCAGTGACGATCGTGCCGCCACCGCTGAAGGCCCAGCGATAGTCCCAATTCGAGACCTGGCGAATGACCCACTTGCCGTCTTCCCTGCGCGCGTTGTAGGCCTGAGTGTTTCCGTTCTCGTCGTACTTGTAGTAACTGAGGATTGCGTTCCCCTTCGAATCGAATCCCAATCGCTTCCCCACGTTGAGCAATCCGCCGCCGGCGGGCGTGGGGTCGACGATCTCGGCGGTGTGTAGCGTGATCGGCAGCGTAAGCGGTTCACCGGCGCTGGTCTCCCAGTGAACAAGGTCCTTGCTGCGCGCGTAACTCAAGTCATGATTCGTGGCGCAATCCGGCGTATCGCGCCACACCCAGTTCAGGTGGTAGTAACCGTCTGGTCCCAGACTTGGTCCATCAAAATACGCATTCATCAATCCCTCGCCATCGGTGAGGGGCTTATCGAGCAGGCGATGCCAGGTCCGCGTCTTCGAGTCGTATGCGTTCCAGATTTGGTTGCCCTCGCCGCTCTTGCCATCTCGGTACGTGAACATCAGGACGTTACCGGGTCCGTGTAAGAAATCCGGATAGGTGACCTTGGTCTCGTTTTCGCCGACCATGTTCGCAACACGTTCGAAAGTCTCGATGTTTCGCGGTTCGCGCGTCCGGAAATACACCAGCGGTTTGACGTGCATATTCCCCGAAAGGTGCAGACAGCCCGTGTCATCAACGTCCATGGTCACACTGTTGTGGCTGTCCCAAACCAATGCTTCCGGCAATCGCACGAACTTCCACGTGGTCTCCGAGAGGCGGCGCTGCGCGACGGTCATCTGCCGGTCCGCGTCGTAAAACGCGACAAACTGATCGTCACCGTCCGTCAGCAGGCAGAAGCCCACGGGATGCACAGCCCACACTGGCGCGATATCTATACGCCCGGTGACGCGCTCAGCGGCTGTGATTGGAGATGCGGCCACGACACAGACCACAAGCCAACTCGCCAATGACTTCATGCGTCCTCCCTCTTCGCTTCTCGGACGTGCATTTGCTACCCCGAGTCGGAGTATACTTCCGCCTCGCGTGCAACGCACGCATATATGCAAGGTTCACCTGGGAACGGCTCAGGCATATTTCCCAACTACATGATGTTTTGTGCCGTAACGTCGCGGCGAATGTGCTCGTGAATGCGCGAGGATGATTCGCACGCGGCGCTCGTTGTCTACAAGGCCGTTTATCCGCAATCGAAAGGACGCTTTTGATGAGTCATTTGCCCGAGTGGGTCACCTGGAAACGATTCAAAATGCCCACGCTAATCGTGATTGGACTGATTCATGCAGCGGCGTTGGCCGCGCCGTTTACGTTCAGTTGGACCGGCTTCATTCTGTGCGTCGTCCTCTTTTGGGTGACGGGCGGCTTGGGCATCACGCTGTGTTACCATCGGCTCTTGACGCATCGCAGTTACCGCACCTACAAACCCATCGAATACCTGCTCACGATTTGTGGATGCCTCGCGCTGCAAGGCGGGCCCATCCGTTGGGTGGCCACGCACCGCGTGCATCACAAAGAATCCGACGAGGAACCCGATCCCCACACGCCGCTCGTGAGCTTTCTGTGGTCGCACATGCTGTGGCTGTTCTTCGAAGACCCGAAGCTCGACGGCTACGACAAACTGCGGCGGTTCGCGAAAGACCTCGACAAGGACGCGATGATGCGTTTCTTCAACCGGTTCTATCTCGTCATCTACTTCCTCACGGCAGGGTTGCTCTACCTCATCGGCCATGCCGTGGAAGGTTGGGAACTCGGCCTGTCACTGGTCGTGTGGGGCGTGGCCGTGCGCACCGTGCTCGTGTGGCACTCCACATGGCTCGTCAATTCCGCCACCCACCTCTGGGGATACCGTAACTACCGCACCACCGACAACAGCCGAAACACGTGGTGGGTCGCGCTGCTCACGTTTGGTGAAGGCTGGCACAACAACCACCACGCCGACCAACGCTCCGCAGCCCACGGCCACCGCTGGTGGGAATTCGACACCACCTATCTCACAATCAAGGCCATGCAGTTGGCCGGACTCGCGAAAGACGTGGTGCGACCCGGAAGACTCAGCCAGATACGAGCGAAACATCTCGGTGAGGGTGAAAGTCAGTAATTGGACAGGATTCACAGGATTTACACGATTAATACCCCATCCCGTCACCTGATTCTTACATTCGGGGAGGCATCCATCTTGTGAATCGTGTTAATCATGTCTGAACCCTCTTGAGTTCCTTCTGTCTTCCTTGGTCAACATGAACGGTGAATGCCTCACACCAAACGGACTTGCCTCCAGTACGCTGGACAGTTTACTCAGCGATGACAATCGGGATTCAGCATCTTGAAACCATGACAATCCTCGTCTAGGATTAAGGTATAGAGGGGGACGTAACCTTGGCACGCATGAGCGAGTTAGAGAGGACTGTTCTTGACGTCCTGTATCGCTCGCCGGAGCATGGCAACGGAGTTGCTCAGGCTATCGGCAGAACCACGCCTCACCTTCTCTCCTCCGGCGAAGTCGCCGTCTATCCCGCGTTACACGCGCTTGAAGGACAGGGACTGATCGAGTCCTACGAACGTTCGGTATCGGGGAAGCCGCGCCGTTACTACCGCGTTACCGAGTCAGGCATGAAGCTGGCAGAGCCCGCCGCACGCCGCTCTTCATTCTCAACGGTGAGCAGGCCAATTCAGGAGGTTTCATGATCCCAACGAACGACCCAGTCATCCTTATCGAACGATCGACATGGTTTAACAAGGCGTTCCGCGGCCTGTGCAAACCGGCCGCCGAGCGCCTGCAAAGCGAACTTGAGGCGCACTACGATCATGTCTTCAGACAGAGTACGGATGCTGGCAAGGCTGAGATGGAAGCACACCGCGCGGGAATGACCGCTCTTGGAAATGCAAAGGTTGCGCGCAGGAGTTTCTGCGCGAAGTATCTGACGGAATGGCAGTACCGACGGTTGGAGAAGGACGGTGCATTCAACTCTCCTCGATATTCACGGGAAATGGACTCGGGATGGGGTATTTGCTCTTTCTTTTGCTTGAATTGGGCGGGGCAAGCTCTTACTTTATCCGGCCCGTTCTACGCAGGCGGCTATGCCCTTGCATCCTTTCTTGCAGTCCTGCTTGCCGCAGTTGTCTTGTCGCTTCGTGGAAGAGCGCCGCGAGGCGAATACGCCTGGGTAGCTTCACTCTTCTGCACCGCATTTGGAGTACTCATTTTCGGCATTCAGTCATACATGGCAATCCGAAATTGGTCCTTCGGATACATCGAGAGGACTCCACATAATCTTGATTGGGTGGTGATGAGCGTTCAGTTACTCTTTTTGGCATTTGTTTCGCTTCGCGTCTGCTGGCACATTTGGCAAATCAAAAAGGCGCGCAACACAGGGGTCATTGGACCCAAGAGAAACAAGAGCATTCAACCTAATTGAGCCTGTGGTGCGCTCGATATGTTGAGTGAACGAATTTGAGAAGACGGCGTTCGAAGTCCTGACCTATTCAGGAGGTCTCACGATACCAGTCAGCGATCCGGTGATCCTCTTCGTGCGAATGGCGTGGTTTGACACCGCGTTTCGCGGTGTGTGCATGCCAGCCGCCGAACGCCTGCGAGCCGAACTCGAAGCGCACTACGATCATGTGTTCCGGCAGAGCTTGGATGCTGGTGGGTCTGAATCGGATGCACACCGTGCAGGGATGGCTGCACTTGGAGACGCAAAGGTCGCACGCAAGAATTTCCGAAAGAAGTACCTGACTGAGCGGCAGTATCGGTATTTGGACAGGGACGGCGCATTCAACTCTCCCCCATATTCGCAAACAATGGACTTACAATGGGGCATGGGCATTGTCTATTGCATGGGATTGGCGCGTTTCGTCTTCGATTTCTCCAACATGCTTTTTGCCGGCGGCGCTGCCCTTGTAACCTTCATTGCGATTCTACTTACTGCAGTTGCTCTTTCGCTACGAGGAAAATCGCCACGCGGCAACTACCTTTGGGTACTCTCATCCTTGAGCGGCGTACTGGGAGTATTCGGTATCGGTACTCTCTTTGTGTCGCGCGTCCTATTGGGACATTGGCGTAACTGGAATCCGCATCCAATCGAATGGCTGACGCTAAGTGGCTATCTCTTGTGTGTAGTAATACTTTCGTTTACCGTCTTGTGGTATGTAAGACTAGTCAAAAAGGCGCGTAACACGGGACTCCTTGGACCAAAGCCAAACAAGGGCGTCCAACCCGATTAAACCTGACTGCTCTTCAAGCTTCCACCGCCCCACTTCCCACTTCTCGTCTCCGCTTCGAGTGCTTCGCCAAGGCGGACGAGATGGTCGTTCTTCACTTGGCAGTCACCGAGACCAAAAGACTGTACGACGAGGATAAAGATCAGTCTTTCTGTGTTGAAAGGTCCAGCATTTTTGCGAAGCGATTTATTGGACAGGATTCACAAGATTTACACGATGAAGCTCCTTCTCATCGTCAGGTTCCGGTACTCGAGGAAACGTCAATCTTGTGAATCGTGTTAATCATGTCTGAACTCTTGTATCCGGTTCCCACTTCCCGCGCCGCGTCTCCATCTCGAGTGCTTCTCCGAGTCTGGCGAGGAATTCTGTTCGGGGGATCTCCTGCGCGCCGAGGCGGACAAGGTGGTCGTTTTTCACTTGGCAGTCGACGAGCGTAAAACCCCGCGCGGCGAGGTATTTCATAAGCACGGCCAGCGCCACCTTCGACGCGTTGGAGACGTTCGAGAACATCGATTCGCCGAAGAAGCATCCGCCAATGGATACTCCGTAGAGTCCGCCGACAAGTTGTCCGTCGATGCAACATTCGACGGAGTGGGCGTATCCCTCCTTGTGCAGGCGGATGTACGCGGCCATCATCTCGGGAGTGATCCACGTGCTGTCGCGACCGGGACCGCGCGCGTTGGCGCACGCCTCGATCACGGCGGCGAAGGCCGTGTCCATGCTCACGTCGAACGCGCCCTTCTTGACCAGCCGCTCCAGGCTGCGCGAGGGCTTCCATTGCGCGGGGAAGAACACCATGCGCGGGTCGGGCGACCACCACAGGATCGGCGAGTCATCGCCGTACCACGGGAAGATCCCCATGCGGTACGCGCGCAATAGGCGCTCGGACGACAGGTCGCCGCCGACCGCGAGCAAGCCATCCGACTCCGCCATTTCAGGCGGAGGAAAGACCATTGGTTTCGACAAACGAAAGACCGGCATCGAATACTCCCTATCCCGGAATCGTTCCTTCGAGCGCGACCAGTTACGGTTTCGCGCCTTATTTGCCTTGCGCCTCGATGGCCTTCGTGGTTGCTTCCATATAGCCCGCGACGTCTTCAAGCCGTAACAGGATAAGTCGCTCGAGTCCCATCGCGCACAAGCGCGGCGCAAGCGTACGTATTGACGGCGATGAACCTTTTCCCTCGAACTTGAGTACGTGGTCGCCGGGTTGCAGGTCATGCAGGTCGAGCCGGTGCCGCAGGCTGTCCTCTCCGTCAAAGAAGAAATCGATGGGCGCCCCGACCGGTTTGCCATCGAGAGACACCTGGTAGATTCCACCCACGAAAGAGTGCATCAGGATCGCGTCGATTTGATACCTTCCCGCCTGCTCGATATTGAAGGTGACTTCCAGCCACGCGTCGGGCACGAGGGGCATCAAGCCGACAGCGTCTTCAGATTTCTGAAGTCCGAAAGGAGTCGAGGCCTTTGCGGTAAGGTCTTTGGGTTGCAGCACACGGTACGGCGCAATGCGCTCGGCAACCGGCGCGATGGGCTCGTCAAACGTCGCCGCTGGCCACTGGTACCAAAACGCCACGGAACTGACCCAGTCTGGCCGCTCGTAGAATTGCCCCAGGTATTTCAGATCGTTCGAGAACAGGCTGCCGTAGTGCTCCATCGTGAACCGGAGTGATTTCGAGAAGTAGATCGGATCGCTGAGGTGCCAGCGGTACGCCGTGACACGGTCTCCCGGCATATACCCTTCAAACACGGGCACACCGGAGTTCGGATACGCAAACTCTCGAAAGCCCCACGCATCGCCGAAGTAGTCTTCCGTGCCCGTGCCGCTCAAGCTGGGGTATTCCTCGCCGTCAATGTAGAACCGATCGTCGCCTTCACCAAACCAGCCGATCTGTGTTTGGAGCACCGAGTAGACCGTTCCCACGTAGTGCCCGCGGCCTTTTGCATCGAGCACGATGTAATCGCCTGGCTTCGCGGGGTGTTCTTGACGATAGTGTGCATGAAAGTACGCCGTGCTTTCGGGAAGGCTAGGGCGCTTTTGCCAATCGAGGTTGTAGTAGAACGAATCGACGCGGTACGTGGGAGATTCGTTTGTCAGAGTGACTTTGGCGCGCTGGCGAAACGGCATGTGCCAGAAACAGCTTCGTGCGCGCCCGAATGCGGAGTTCGCAACGGGCGTCGATGCGAAGTCCGCGGCAATGCCGTTGCCCACACCGAAGAAATCTCCAAGTGGGGCTTCCACGCTCGGCTTCTCCGCCCCGTCGTAGTAGACGCGCAACACCAGCGAACGCTCGTAGAATGGGTCCTTGGCGTTGATAGTCGTCCAAATGTGCGTGATAACGCCCGGCCCCTCCAAATCTCCCAGAACCAGTGTCGCACCTGCTTCGATGGGAAAGTTGTCCATGTTTTTGGATAAGTCTTTCTTGGCGCTGCTTTCCCGGCGCGACTGCGCATCTTGAAGTTGGGTGAGATTCTCAAACGTTCCCTGATTGGTTTGCGCAAAGGCGAAGCACGTGAGGAGCGCGGCAAGAGACGAAAGGGTTACTGTTCTAAACGACAGACGGCTAGACACGTCATCCTTCTCCTTGTGTTACAGCGGGATCGCCCACCCAAGCCGTCACCGCCGGAATGCGTACAGTCTATGACTGTGATTCCGCGATATAGTAAGCGATAGCGGCGATGAATGGTAATGCCGCGAGAATGGCCAGTGCGATCTTGACCCAGCTCCACGGGCGTTCGCCTTGCACCTCGCCCGTGCGCGCGTTCACGAGGAAACGATACACCTTCTCGCCGTAGCGATACGCGCTAATCCACACCGGCAGCAGAATGTGCTTGAAGGTGATATCGGCGTACTGTGTGTGAACCGAGCTCACCTGCTGTAAATCGCCGCCGATATCGCGACAAATGGTCGCGTGAATTGTGCTGGCCATGATTTCCTTCGCGCGCTCGAATCCCTGCTCCAGATCGACTTGATAGCTTTCCGCGCGGAATCCACTCAGGAATTCATCTTGATACGGACAAAGCTTGTCGAGATCCCACGGCTCAAGCGCTTCAGCGTATTTGCGCGGCAACGAATGGCTTGCCACGACCAGCACATCGTCGAACGAGTTCTGCACGACGCCGCTCACGGGCGTCCAGCGCACCTTGCGCACCTGCCGCGTGCGCGTGACGGATCGTCCGTTCTCTGTCGTCGTGTACGTTTCGGTAACCCAGTAGTAGTCGCCGCGCAAGCCCGTATATTGCGAGGTCGTGTCGCAATCGTAGGTCCAGTGCGGCGTGTACATGCCGTCGATGGGGCTTTCCTGCCGCGCGAGCCTCTTCAACGCGTTGGGCGCAAACCATAGACTCACGATCCACTTGCGGAACAGGTCACGCGCCGCTTCGCGGGTAATGGCGAAAGGCAGCAACGCCTTGGGTTTGATCTGCTTGGAAGAGCTTGCCGTGGCTACGATGTCCGCGCCGCAAAACGGGCACCGATCCGCCGTCACGTTGGGCTTCTGCGTGGATTCCGCGCCGCACGCGGTGCATTTCACGGTAATGCGTTCAACGACTTCCTCGGACGCGCCCGCATTTCGTAGAAAGCCAACGTAATCGAGTTCGTGAATATCCCCATCCGCGCTCGGGATAACGTTTTCCGCGCCGCAGTAGGGACATTTAAGCACGTCCGTGCCCGGCGCGTATTCGAGTTTCGCGCCGCATTGCCCGCAAGGAAACATCTGCTGAGACACAGGTTCAGCCTCTACGCGGGAGGTATGGGCGGAGGCGTCGCGCCGAAGAGGCGCGCCACGTCGGCAACTTCACCGGCCTTCTTCCATTCGGGCATGCCCTCGGCCCAAACGAGCGAATCGCGCGTCAGCGCACCCGACTCGACCTGCTGGCGCAATGCGTTTAGATCGAACGGGCCGGCTTGGTTTCCGCCCACGACCATGAAGTACGAAGACGACTGCGGGACTGGCGGGGGCGTTGCCGCTCCGCGGCCCATGCCCTGCGCCATCTGGTTTGCCATGGCAAACCCCATACCGAGCCCCATCCCGCTGCCGGCTGCGCCCGCGGGACTGTCGGCCGCTTTCTCCATCGCGTTGGCGGCCTGGAATTGTGTGTAGGCGTTGAGATTGCCGATAACGCCCATGCTGGTGCGCTTGTCCATCATCGCCTCGACTTCCGGCGGCAATGAGATGTTCTCCACTAACAGCTTCGTTACCTTTAGGCCGTAGGAATCGAAGTCGTCGGCGATCTTCTCCGTGACGAACTTGCCCAACTCGTCATAATTCCCCGCCAAATCAAGCACCGGAATCTTGCTCTCGCCGAGATTGTCCGCAAACCGCGCCACGATGAGATTGCGCAACTGATCGGTAATCTGATCTTTCGTGAAGTCACCGTCGGTACCGACGACTTGCGTCAGAAACGTGGGCGCATACACCACCTGCATGCAGTAGGTGCCGAAGGCCCGCAGACGAACGGGGCCAAATTCGGGATCGCGCAACATGATTGGGTTCTTCGTTCCCCACTTCAGGTCGGTGAACTGCCGCGTGCTGACGAAGTAGACCTCGGCCTTGAACGGGCTGTGAAATCCGTAGGGCCAACTCAGCAGCGTCGTTAGAATGGGCAGATTCTCGGTCTCAAGCGTGTACTGGCCAGGGCCAAACACGTCGGCCAGCTTGCCTTGGTTGATGAATACCGCGACCTGCGACTCGCGCACAATGAGTTGCGCGCCATACTTGATTTCGTTGTCGCGTCGCTCGAACCGGTACACCATGGTGTCCTGCGAGGGATCAATCCACTCGATAATGTCGATGAGTTCGCCACGCAGCTTGTCGAATAGTCCCACGGCATATCCCTCCTATCGGATTTCTCTCCGCGGCATGCGCTTCCGCATGCTTCACCGTATTGTATCCGATGCGCGCGCGCGGCAAAACGTTTACGTCCTCGCCTGACTCACTCCCTTCAGGCGCCGCTGTCGGGTGCCGCAGCGAGCGGGTGCTTGTGTATAATCCCTTCCTGATTCCTGTTTCGACCTGTGACACTATTCTCTAGACGGAGATTCTCGATGAACGAACGACCTTTTATTGCCCGCATTCTGTGCACGGTGCTAGCCGCAATCTTGGTTGTAGGCGGTGCGTTTGCCGCCGAAAAGGCCAAGTCAAAGCCGAAAGCCAAGCCCAAAGCCAAAGCCAGTGCGGAAAAAGCTCCGGATATCCCCAATCTCATGGATTTGCCTTGGAATCTCCGCGACAAGTATGACTTCGACTTTCCGAACGCGAAGATCATCTATGGCGCGGACAATGCTCAGTGGTCGCTTGAGGTTCCTGGAATCGGGACTCTGTTCGACCGGCTGCATACGAAGGTTACGCTGGGCGATGGCAAAGTTATTGATGTGAATGCCTTCGGTCCGGGAACGACGACCCGCGACAAAGTAACGACCATCTTCGGTGAAGGCAGAGATTTCTCGGTGGAACTTCCGGATAAGGAAGGCATCCATGTACGGCACAGCCTGACCATCAACAAGGCAAGCCCCTTTCACGCGTTTCACGTCAAAATCACCAACACATCGCAGGCTCCCATAGAGATTTCGAAAATAACCGTGATGGATGTTCCTCCCGGTTCGCTGGCAGGCCTCAGCGCCGACACCGAGGTGCACATGCGACGGCTTCGTTCGCTCGGACTCAGCCCTGTCTTCGATCCGCAAGCAGCTCCCATGATCATGATGATTCAGGATCGCGCCAAGGGGTTTTTCTGCGCAATTGGCACGGTACCCGCTGGCAAAGGGACCACGGGCATCAACCTGCAGGTGCACAGCGGCACGTGGCAAGGAGACGTCTCCACGGCATTCGAGCCGGCCGTACGTCTTGACCCGGGCGAGACAATCGAATCCGATCCGGTTTGGATTTCGCTTAGCATTCCCCAGCCTTCGGAGTTGGACCGCCAGTTTGCGTACATGTGCTCCGGCCTTTCGCAACCCCCGTCGGCCGCCGAAGTACCGCCCGCGTGGGTCACTCTTGGCGACGGCGATTCCCTTGATGATCTGCGGCGTGTAGTCTCCGCGTGGAAAGAAAGCGGTGTGCGCCATGTCCTGGTCCCATCCGGCTGGGAGGGCGTGCCGGGCTCGCTTGAGGGCGCGTCGCCACGCTTCCCGAAGAATATGGCGAATGTGGCATCGGAGTTTCGCGGCCAGGAGTGGCAACCGGGGATCACGGTCGATCCACTTGCCGTGCAGGGTGGCGACAGCGCATGGACAGCGACTTCCACGGACGGACAGCGCTGGTTGAATCCGCTTCACGAAAAGGGGTTTGAGTACGGCGTCGAGCAAATGAAGAAGGTTGCGGGCTGGGGTTATACCTTTATCGTCGTCGAGCCATCCCTGATTCCAAACGAGGTGTTGAAGGCATTCAAGCTATCCCGGGCACATGCCGAGTCGCTCGCATACGCCATGGTCGCCAAGGCCGCTCCGAGCGTGCCCGTGCTTCAGAAGTCGCGCGCAACCTTGGGGCCGGAATTGGATGGCTGGTTGTCTGCCGCCGCGGCCACGGCACGCATGCGCGAGTTCAATGTGCCGGTGGGCGCCGTGCGACTTGATGCTTCCAAAGTGGATTCGCTGCCTGCAGATACCCTGACGGCCATGGCCTTTTGCGGCGCACCGATTGAATTGACCGGTTCTCCCACGAGAACACTGCAGAACCAGTGTTCGCGCATCTTCCCCAAAGCATATCTGTGGCCGAAGCCGGTCGATGCTTCCGCGCCGACGCCGAAGCTGTGGATCGTCGAAATCAACAAGAACAAGGACACGGTCCCCAGCGTAGCGACGGTCTCCTTCCCCGGAGCCCGCGCACTCGACGCGTCCGACCCGCAACCGGAAGCTACCGACGGTCGTATCGTATGGGCTACCGACTCGGCAAGCTTTCTGAAGAAGTTCCGGCATCCCAACGCGGAAAAGTAGCGGAAAGCAAACTGAATACAGAACTCGCGCAGAGCCGCAGTGAGCGCGAGGAATCGCAGCCGAGGGCGGCTGCACGAAGAGAGGAGACTGCGCTTAAAACACGCAGACATATCACGCGGGAGTGCCGCTAAATGGACCTGCTACCGCTGCCTTATCTCGCCGGGTGCGGACGTGCGCCGGCGGCAAGCGCGGCGCGGCGCTTCAGTAGTTGTTCGTATTGTTGGATGCGTGTCTCGAAGTAGCTGAATAACTTGTCATACAGCTCTTTGTTGGCAGCGGCCACCAGCGAACGGAAGTTGGCCACGGAGCTGTCAAGCAGAAGCACTTCGTCGAAGTTCGCGCCGTATGCGTCCGTGACGAGGCATCCGGCTTCTTGCGCAATCAGGATGGACGCGGCGATGTCGTAGGGCGCAATGCCAAGGACAATGCCGCGGCCGGCATTAATGAAATGGTCTTCAACAATCTCGGGAATGTCGCGCAGGAATCGGTTTGCGATATCGATGCACGCGTCGTATTGTCCCGTAAGCAAGCGCGTAAGGCTGTACGACGTGCTGTTGCACGCGAAGAAACCTCCCTTGAGGCTTGTAAGATCGATGAGCTTGGCTGCCGTCGGGAAAATCAATTCCGCCGGGCGCGCAGGCACGGTCATGGACCAGGATACCAATTCGAGATTGGCATTCTTGGAGAGCTTGGGCTTCTTCGGGACGTTGTCTTCGTAAATTCGGGTCCCTTTGCCGCGCTCCGCGTAGAACGTCCTGGGGCCGATGATTTCCATGACACACGCATTGTCGACATCGCCAATACGGGGCCGCTCGATGACGCGCGTGCTGGCCACGGAAACAACGCAGGATTCGAAACCGCTCTTGGCCGCGCGCGAACCGTCGATCGGGTCCACAATCAGCAAGTGTTGAGGCTGTCCCGTCGTAAATGTCGTGTAGCCGGCGTCTTCGGAGTAGTACGCAACGGGGAGCTTGGCATCACGCAAAAACGTGAGCAACGCTTTCTCGGCGGCTTTGTCGAGTTGAAACGTAGCGTCTCCGCTCGTGGCGGACCCGACGACCTCGCGGCCCTTTACCGAGCGCACAAGCGGTTCCACAGCAACACGAATCGCCTTGGCCACATCAAAAAGAAACTCCCGCGACAGGATCTTCGCGCGGGAGGCTGCTGGTTTGGGTAGTTGCTGAAGCAGGGCGGATTTCTGCACGGGCTTGGACGGAGCCGGTGGCTTCAGTTGAATGGGCCTTGGCGCGAGGGAGTTCGCAACCGCCGGCTGCGCGGCAGGCTTGGTTCCCTTGGACTTTGGCTTTGGAGCCTCAGGTTTCTTCTTGGCGGCGACTGGTTTTGACTTCTTTGACACGGCTGATTTCTTGGGCGCGACCTTTGGGTGCACGGCTTTCTTGGGTTTCGCTTTCGTGGCTGGCCGGACGACCGCCCGTTTATTGGCTTTTGGAGTACTCGCCTTTTTCGTCGTGGCCTTAGTCTTAGTCGACTTCGCCTTCGCTTTTGTCTTTGCCTTCGCTTTCGCCATGGTAGCCCGCGGTCTCCTGTCGGTTCGTTCTACCCCACGGTCACTCGGTGCGGAGATTCAAAGCCATGTAAACGTTCCGCTACCTCGGCCGTTTGCGCATCGCCTCGGTGTATGCAAACCCGATCCGCCATTATCGCTAGCGACTGCCTGTTCAAGTGAGGCAAACGCCTTGGCCATGTACGTTCCGCCGTCTCTAGAGATGCCATAACCATTTGGCTCCCATACAGATAGCTCAAAAGCACCATCTACGACGGACAGGACGTCCGTCCCAGACCGCACAATCGAAACTCTCAAACTGCGGCGTTCCCGTGAACCTCGACCTCTTGCTTTGTGTCCTCAGCGAAGTCATTTCGCAGGCGGACCCACACTCCGGGCAATGCGACATGCTATACAACTGTAAACAATTGCAAATAAAATATTTAACTGGCCTGATACCCTGCTGCGGGCTCCTGCAGGGGTCGACCCTTCTACCGCATAACGTGCCACGGTCTATTCACTTGCCGCCGTTCCTTGCGAAGGATACACTGGCGTAAGTGCGAGTTTAGCACTTTTGTCCGCAAATGTCCAGAGCTTTCAATTAATCCCATTCTTATATTATGTTCTGAGAGGTTTCGGGGCAACCGCCTGGGAACACGATGCGCTGTGCAGTTGCACCGGGACAGCTCGCCCGCGTATGTTCAAGCGTAACTGCGCGAAGGGAAACAGATGTCCAGAGATGAAATAGAAGCCGGGACGGTATGGAAGGTAGGCGCCGTCTTGGTCTTGATGGCTGCGACCGCCGCGGTGTATTGGCAGATTAACCGGCACTCTTTTGTCGATTTCGATGACACGATATACGTGACGGAAAATGCCACGGTTCAGCGGGGCCTCACGTGGCAAGGTGTCGTGTACGCGTTCACGAACGTCGATGCGGCTTCATGGTACCCGTTGACGTGGCTGACGCATCTCGCGGATGTATCGATTTGGGGCATGCGCGCATCGGGTCACCTGAGCACGAACCTTTTCTTGCATCTTCTCAACACCGCCCTGCTGTTAGGTCTGCTTGATCGCATGACAGGCTCATTCTGGCGAAGCTGGTTTGTGGCCGCTTTGTTTGCGCTGCATCCTCTTCACGTCGAATCCGTCGCGTGGGTGTCCGAGCGGAAAGATGTGCTGAGTACCTTGTTTTGGTTCCTAACTCTTTGGGCGTATTCGCTCTATGCCGAGCGGGGCCGTGCGGGAGAGTACATTCTCGCGTGTATCGCGCTGCTGCTGGGACTGCTGTCCAAGCCGATGCTCGTCACCGTGCCGTTTGCGTTACTGCTACTCGACTTCTGGCCCTTGGGACGGTACGAGCCCAAGGCGCGCGTTGGGCGTTCCTGGGGGTTGCAGGCCATTTGGCTGACGGTCGAAAAACTGCCGATGTTCGTGTTGGCGGCGGTCATGTCGGTCATAACGATTGTCGCGCAGCACGGATCGAAGGCCATGACGTCGGTGGAGGCCATGCCTTTGGGCATGCGCGTGTCGAACGCGGCCTATTCGTACGCAAACTATCTCCTCAACGCAATCTGGCCGTTGAATCTTGCGGCATATTATCCCCATCCCCTTGGGACTCTATCGGCGCTGCAAGTAGTCGGTGCGGCGGTATTTCTGATTCTCGTGACTCTCTGCGCGATTCTGTTTGCGTGGAAGTACCCCTACTTGCCGGTCGGCTGGTTCTGGTATCTCGGCACGCTGGTGCCCGTTATCGGCATCATCCAAGTGGGTACCCAGGGATGGGCGGATCGTTACACGTATGTTCCGATGATAGGTGTATTCATTGCCGTTGTGTGGGGACTGGCGGACCTTGTTCTGACCAAGCCACTTGCCAGAGGTTTGACTGCCACCCTTGGCGTACTCGCGCTGGCGTTTTTTTCGTTGCTGACATACCGGCAGGTTGGGTTTTGGCGGGACTCGGAAACGCTCTTCAGCCGTGCACTGGCCGTCACCACAAACAACGACATCTGCAATTGGGGCCTGAGCCGCGCGTTGATTAAACGCGGAGCGTATGACGAGGGAATTGCCCATCTTCAGGAAGCCATACGAATTCGTCCAAACGATCATCGATTCATAGCCGATTTGGGCAAGGCATACCTCGATCTGGGCAATCTTGAAGGGGCAGAAGCGTGTTTTCAACGTGTACTTGAATTGAATCCGGGCAACCTGCCTGCAATGAACAATCTTGCTTCGGCGTTGCTGCGCCAAAAGAAACTTGAGGAAGCAGGACCGTTGCTTCAGAAATGTATCGAGCAGCAACCGGACAAGCCGGATGCGTACTCCAACTACGGAGCCTTGCTGCTGTATCAAGGCAAGTATCAGGAGGCGGCGGATTTCCTGGGCCGCGCAGTGGGCCGTTTCCCGATGAATGCTGCGCTTCGAAACAACTTTGGCGGCGCCCTGATGAACCTCAATCTTCGGGACGACGCCATTGCGCAGTTCCGGGAAGCGCTGCGGTTGGATCCGTCCAATCAAGACGCCAAACGGAATCTCGATGCGATTCTGTCGAAGACGCCGGGAACGCCGTAAGACGTAATCATTGGCCCCATTCATTGGAGGTTCTGTAATGGAACTCGGACACTGGATTAGGGTTAGATGATGGAGAAGCCTGGCGTGGGTTGTATGGAGGAACGGCCGTGTCACGATTTACCGCAACCATAATCGCCGTTCTGGTGCTTTTGGTTGCCGTGCAATCGTGGAGGTTGCACGATGCCCAGAGTGCCATCGCCGATGCGCTGGCGATTCAGCGGGCACAGCCGGGTGGCGCTACGGCAACTGCGGGCAAACCTCAGGTCGGTCCTCACTTTCTGGAAACGGAGCGCACGGAGCAATTGCTGCACGATGCCCCAGGACCGGAAGCGGATGAATCCATCGCCAAGACCTGGGATGCCTTCCTTTCCACGGGCAAGGAATCCGACTCAACCTCGCGCGTGGATACCGATTCGAAAAAATCGAAACGAACGGCTGCAAAACTCGCGCGCGCCATGCAAAAACACAGTGGCGAAGCAAAAGACAAGCAGGGCAAGAAGGGCGGGTCCGCCATCAGCCGTCAGATTTCTACCGCCATGCAATCGATTCGGCAAGGAGACTATTCGTCGGCGTTGTCGCAGCTACAGACCGCCGAGCAGTCTCAATCGCTGAGCGCGAAGGACTACAAGG
>JAIBAQ010000100.1 GCA_019695095.1 Candidatus Hydrogenedentota bacterium | reverse complement strand
GGCGGCTTTCAGACCGGCATACACAAGATTGCCTATCAGCGCTTGTTGGAACACCTCGGCATTCAAGACGAACTGGTTATCCTCGACTCCGTTCAACAATTGGCCAAGCCGTGTGAGGCGGTGCTCCAGCGTTTTCGCGTCGATACCCGCTACGTCACGGCTGGCGCGCCCGACAGCTTCAAGGGTGGCATCGTCCAGAACACGCGCGATGGCCGCCTCTGGCACGATCTGCGCGACGAGTTTGGCGTTGTGTGGTCGATGCCTGACGACCAACCACTCTATATGGACATCACACACCACCCCCTTGCCAATGCGACCATCGACGATCTGAAGTCCTATCCATTTCCTGTTGGAAACGATCCGTCGCGCTTTCGCGGCCTTCGCGAGCGCGTGCAACGCTTGCGTGACGAGACTTCTTACGCAGTCTGCACAGGCATTGGCGGCGTGGTCTACGAATACTGCTGGTACATGCGCGGTCTCGAACGCTGGCTCATGGATATGCTCGTGGAGCCTGAGTTCTGCGCGGCCCTGCTCGACTGCACGGCCAGGTACTGGATCGACTTCTATACCGGGTTCATGGGAGCTATCGGCGATCTCGTTGACGTCGTCATGATCGGCGACGACCTCGCCGGCCAAACCGGACCGTTGTTTGCGCCCGACTTCTACCGCGCGGTGGTAAAACCGCGTCAGAAACGTCTCGTCCAACACATCAAATCGCTGACCACCGCGAAGATCTGGTACCACACCTGCGGCGCATGCGTGGAGTACATTCCCGATCTAGTCGACAACGGCGTGGATGTCCTCAATCCCATTCAGATCAGCGCAACGGACATGATTCCAGAATCCCTCAAAGAACGGTTTGGAAAGCAAATCTGCTTCTGGGGAGGAGGCATCGACGCGCAACACGTGCTGGCCACCGCCACGCCCGAAGAAGTGCGTCAACACGTTAGGCGCAACCTCGATGCCTTCAAACCCGGCGGCGGGTACATCTTCAACAACTGCCACAACATACAGGCCGGTGTCCCTCCCGAAAACATCGTCGCCTTATTCGACGCAGCGTATGAGTTTGGAGGTTACAGCGCCGGGAAATAGCCCTTAGTTGTGCCGGTGTAAACTGCGGGTTAAGCGAGCAAGTGCCCCATGGGAATTGCCCACAGCCGTTCGCCAAGTTTTACGCTCGTCTTGCCGTTATAAATGAGAGCCGCCGCGGCGCACTGCGGCGTGCGCTCCAAGAAGGCCTTCAAACCGAAGAGGTCACGATCGTTCCAACGCGATGCGGTCTTCACCTCAAATGCGAACACGTCGCGGTGATTCTCAAGGACAAAATCCACCTCGTATCTGCCTTGCTCGTTCCAATACGTCAACTGCGCATCTGGCAGGTGTGCTTCGCATAGTGCCGAGAGGTTCTGCGCAATATAGGTCTCGTACAACGCGCCTCGAAGCAGATCGTCTCTCCCTGGCTCCAACGATGTTATGCCAGCCATGTAGGCGGCCAGCCCGCTGTCCGCGAAGTAGAGTTTCGGAGACTTGACGAGACGCGAGCTTCGGTTCTTGAGAAATGGCGGCAGTCTTCGAATAACAAACGACGTCTCCAGGAGATCGAGATACCGCTTCGCGGTGCTTGCGCTTAGTTTCGCGTCACGCGCCAGTGTACTGGTCACAAGAAGCTGACCACTGCGCAGCGCGGCCAACTGAGCAAGATTTCTGAACGATACCAAATCAGTGATTTGGGAAAGCTGCCGGACATCTCGTTCCACATACGTCTGCACATAGCCGCGAAACCATTCCACGGCACCGCCGGGCGTAGTCAGGCACGCCGGAGGAAGTCCTCCCGCCAGCACCTCGCTTTCCGAAATGGGCACGGCCTCGGTTGTAGGCAGTCTACGCTTCTCGATGAAATTGACAAGAAAAGGCGTATGCCCTGTCCCCCTCAGAATCTCTCTCCGAGCCATGGGGTGCAACGTGAAATAGCTCGCGCGTCCCGCCAACGTTTCGGAGACGTGGCCGAGAAGCGACAGGTTCGCGGAACCAGTGAGGATGAATCGCCCCGGATGCCGTTGGTCATCCACGCTCTTTTTGATTGCGATTAACAGATCGGGACAACGCTGAACTTCGTCCAAGATTGCGGCGTCGCTCAGAAGCGTTTCGGGCTCCGCCTGCGCCGATGCCAGTGTCGCAAAATCGTCCAGAGTCCGATAGCTGCGCCCCCGAATCAGGCTCGGTTCATTGCGAAGCATCGTGCTCTTCCCGGATTGCCTAAGCCCAGAAAGGACGACAACTGGAAGCTGCCGAAGCGCAGATTCCAGACGAGGAGCAAGTTCTCTGGGCAGATAATTTGTCATAATCCACCACATCATAGTGTCAATTTGACACTATGTCAAGAAGAATTACGACAATCCTGCATGCTCCAACTTCCACTTAAAACAATCACGTACAATCACTTACATACGCCACCGTCACGGGGCCTTCCGGAAGCACGGCCACTCTCGCCTCTTTTCCCAAAGCACGAAGGTGTGCTTCAAGCTTCGCCTGCAGATCTTCTACCGGGGTCAGTTTGCACGCGCGCACCGTGGCCTCGTCGAGCGACGACCGTAGGTAAACTTCGGCTCTAAGGCAAATCTTGGCAAAGAGCTGTGCCTGCCACTGATCGAGTCTCGGTGAATCCAGTGCCTTCAGTCGGGCGTCAAGGCCGGCCATGGAGTCTGCTTCGCGCAGCATGGATCCGAAGTTGCCGTGACCGGGGATTCCGTCGCAGCACCCCGATGCCACAAAGATCGTCCCACCAGGTTCAATGATTTGCGCCGCAGCAGACATCCCTTTTACGGCCTGATACACGTTCTGATCGAGCGGGTATCCGCTATTCGAAGTCACGACGACCGGAAACGCGTGCGGCACCGCCACCATCGCCTGCTTGCGCACGTGTTCGCATCCTTTGCGATGCGCAGCGACGTAGTCGCCGATAAAGAACGCCGTGATCTCCTTGTCGGCATTCAACGTGACGTTCACCAGTGCATCGGGCGGACACAACGCCACCGATTCGCGAATGGCCTCGTGCACCGGATTACCGTCCAATACGCCCCACGTACTTTGCGGGTGCGCAATCAGCTCGTAGCGGTGTAGTTGAAGGATAGTCTCCAGGGATGCAACGCCGGGCGCAATTGCCTTGGGCCCTCCCGAGAATCCAGCGAAGAAGTGCGGTTCGATGAATCCCACCGCAATACGTTTGTCCGCGCGCACGTACTCTCGATCCAGCGACACGCGAATTCCGTTCGTAGTCGTTCCCACGCATTCATTCCGCTCCGCGTCGTAGGCATCGTGGTTCACGACGCGAACGCGATGGAGGATGTCCTCCCCGAACATCTCTGCCAATTCCTTTGGCGTATTCGCGCGATGCGTGCCCGTGCCCACCAGTACCGTGACGCTGTCGTCGGGGACGCCCAACTCTTCAATTATCCAAGGTATCAGCAGCCGATTCGGCACCGGCCGCGTACCGTCTGACGTGACGATGCACACCCGCTCTCCAGGGGCGATGAGATTACGAATACTCTTGCCTAGAATAGGGCTCGCACACGCGCGTTTGAATTCCGTGCGCGCGTCCGGCAATGCGGCTTCATGGCGGGGTGATACAACGGTCCACTGCGCCAGATTTGAATCCATCCTAAGCGGAAGTCTGCCTTTGCCATAAGCCAAGTAAGTAGTCTCTACCAAAGACTTCTGATCGGACACTCCCCCTCCTCCCCACACGAACTCGAAGTGCATTCGGAACATACCACGCTTACCTGCGAACCGCCAAACGCGCGAGTTCTGCCAAGTCCATCACGAGCCCCCCCCGGAAAGTGCCGAACTGCAGGGTATTGACAAAATCGACCGCATTACTTACCATTCGGTAAGTCCTGGTCAGACAGCGTTCTCCAACTACAGTGAGGGCACCGCTATGGCTGCGCAGCACACTTCCGAAAAAGACAAGGCAATGGAGCTTGCCGAAGATTCTCGTGAAAAGGAATGGAAGTACCCGAGCTTTACAGCGGAGTTGTTCAGAGGCGCGTTCCGATGGGACCTCATGCACCCTTACCCCATGCAGGACCCCGAGGACAAGAAAATCGGCGATGCCTATCTTGAGCAGATGATGCGCACATTGGAGGAAAACGTCGATCCAATCGAGATTGACGCAAACGGCGAAATGCCGCGTCGCGTTCTCGACAAGCTTGCGGAGATCGGCGCGTTTGGGTTGAAGATTCCGAAGGAATACGGCGGGATGGGACTCTCGCAAACGAACTACTCCCGCGTACTTCATCTCATTGGCAGTTTCTGCGGCAACACCGGCTCGTGGATTTCTGCGCACCAGAGCATAGGCGTACCGCAGCCCCTGAAGACGTTCGGTACCGAAGAACAGAAGAAGAAGTATCTGCCGCGTTTGGCTAAAGGCGAAATCTCCGCGTTTGCCTTGACGGAGCCCGGCGTCGGTTCCGACCCCGCACGCATGGAAACGACCGCGACGCCCAGCGAAGACGGTAGCTATTACCTCCTAAACGGCGAAAAACTCTGGTGTACGAACGGAGTACTCGCGGACATTTTGGTCGTCATGGCAAAGACGCCTCCGAAGATCGTCAAGGGCAAAGAACGCCAGCAAGTCACAGCGTTCATCGTCGAAAAAGACATGCCGGGATTTGAAGTGGTGCACCGGTGCCAGTTCATGGGCCTGCGCGGCTTGGGCAACGGCAAACTCCGGTTCACTAACGTCAAGGTGCCTGCGGAGAACATCATCGGCCAACCAGGAGAAGGGTTGAAGATCGCCCTGACCACTCTGAACGCGGGCCGTCTCGGCATTCCCGCATCCTGCGCGGGTACCGGCAAAGCGATCATGGTGATGGCGGAGCAATGGGTCAACGAGCGCGTCCAATGGGGCGCACCAATCGGCAAGCATCAGGAAATCGCGAAGAAAGTCGCCAATATTGCCGCCGATACTTTTGCCATGGACAGCACCGTCTGGTACGCATGTGCATTGGAGGACAGCCGCAAAGCCGACATCCGACTTGAAGCAGCCATCGCGAAATACTTCTGCACCGAGACCCTATGGCGCATGATCGACGATTGGATTCAGATCCGCGGCGGACGCGGCTACGAGAACGAACGCTCGTTGTATCAGCGCGGCGAAGCGCCCATGGCGGGCGAGCGCATGCAACGGGACGCGCGTGTGTTGCGCATTCTCGAAGGCTCGACCGAAATCATGCATCTCATCATGGCGCGCGAAGCACTCGACACCCATTTCCGTTTGATCATGCCGTTGGCGATGCCGCACCTGGCCGGCAAGAACGAAAGCAAGATGAGCTTGCTTTTGAAAGCGGCCAAATTCTATCTGTCGTGGTATCCTCGGATGTGGTTGCCGGGCGGCGGTAGCCTTGAGTGCAAACACCTCTCTGCCGGGAATCGCGCACATCTGGCCTTCGTGAGAAAGACCTGCAAGCGGCTTGCACGTACAATCTTCCACACGATGCTCAAGTACCAGAAGAAGTTGGAGACCGAACAACTGCTGTTGGCCAACATGGTCGACATCGGCGTGGACCTCTTCGTCATGGCCGTTTGCCTGGCGCGCGCGGAAAGCCTCGATGCGAACGGCGGTGTACCCGGCCAGTCGCCGCAGAAACTGGCCGACCTATTCTGCCGCAATGCGCGCATTCGAATCGCGGCCAATTTCGAGTCGCTCAAGAAGAATCACAACAAGCTCTACGATTCTGTGACAGCGGATTTTATGGCGGGCAAGTATCGGTGGATGATCAACGATATCTTCACCGACTATCCGAAAAACTGGCGTGATTGGAACAAGCAGGCGAAGGACGCGAATGTGCCGGACAACGAACCGGTAAGCGTCAAGTAGAGTCCCCGCGCGAAGGTTGTATTCAACGGGCAAAAACCGAATACTCAAGGCATCCGAATAAGGGGGCCTGAGCCGGTAATGCTCCGCGAGATTGGGACGAGACGGCGTGCGGTAGAGTGTGCCACTTCGCTTGGAAGACGCGTGGCCGTTGCGCTAGTTTTTGCCGCAGGTGTAGTCAATCCGACCTCGGCGCAAGAACTCCTGCAACCCAACCCATCCATACACGGAACGCTCAACGTATGGGGTTGGAACATCGCGGCAGCCAGCCTTATCAACCTCATTCCGTCGTTCAACGAACGCTATCCCAACGTCAAAGTGGACGTCGTAACGTCCGGCACGGCAATGCAATCGCGCTTCCTGTTGTCGCTCGCCGCGAACGTGGGCGCGCCCGACGTGTCCCAGCTGCAAATGTACGACGCGCCGCGCTTTTCTCCCAGTGGCCGCTTGCTCGATCTGACGGAACGCGCCAAGAAATACGAAGGCCAGTTCTCTCCGGCGTTTTGGCAGGCCTGCCTCCACGAGAACCGCATCTATGCCATCCCCTGGGACATGGGTCCCTGCGCCGTGTTCTACAAGCGCGACCTCTTTGCGAAGTACCACGTTGACCCAGACGCCATCGAGACATGGGCGGACTACATCGAAGTGGGAAAGCGCATTGTCCGTGAATCGAATGGTAAAACGATGATGATGGCGCTCTCCGTTGGTTGGCTATTCGATATGTTTGAAATCCTGATGCAACAAAACGGCGGCGGTGTCTTCGATCCGGAAGGCCGCATCATCATCAACTCCCCCCAGAATCTCGAAGCGCTCGAGGTGCTGCGCGCCTTGCTCGATTCGAAGATAACCGCTGCGATGAATCCATTCTCGCACGAGTTCTACGCCTCCATGTCCGACGACTCCATTGCTTCGTATCCGATGGCCGTGTGGTTTGGCGGGTCCGCGCGAGACTACACAAAGGGGACGGCGGGCAATTGGGGTGTCTTTCGATTGCCGGCCATCCAACCCGGCGGTTTACGCAATAGCAACCTCGGAGGTTCGGTGCTTGTAATTCCCGAACAGTGCCCGCAACCCGACGCCGCGTGGGCCTTCATCGAGTACGTGCTGTGCAATAAGCAAGCCCAATTAGAGCAGTACCGCAAGTTCGACCTCTTTCCGTGCCTCATGACGACCTTCGACGATCCCTTCTTCGACGAACCCGACCCCTTCTACGGCGGCCAAAAAGTCCGAAGACTCTTCGCAACCGATATCGAGAAGATTCCGCCGCTCACGCGCACATCGGACTGGAACGAAGCGCGTCGTTATGTGATGCAGGCCCTGACGCTTTGGGCCGGCGACCGGACGGACAGCGGCGAGTTCCTCGCGCACATGGAATCGCGGCTCCACCGCAAGCTCGGGCGCGCTATCGCCACTCCGGAGACGCGTTAGGATGGCTGCTATCAACCGCAACGCCCTTTCGCACCGCATATGGCAAAACCGTCACTTCTACCTGTTTATATCGCCGTTCTTCGTTTTGTTTGCGGTCTTCGGCTTCTATCCGCTTCTCTATTCACTCTACCTCAGTTTCACCAAGTTTGACGGACTTACCCCCCCCTTACACGTAGGCTTCGAAAACTTCATATCCCTTTATCAGGACGAAGAATTCTTCACTTCCCTCTGGAATACCCTCGTCATGGGCGCGATTTATATCCCGCCCATGTTCATCTTCGCTTTTCTCTTTGCCAACATCCTCAATAACACGCGCCTTCGTGGACTGGGTCTGTTTCGCATGGCGATCTTCGTCCCTTGTATTACGCCCATGGTTGTCATTGCCATCGTCTTCTCATTGCTCTTCAGTACACAGAACGGTTTGCTGAATTGGATCTGGTCCGGACTCACGTGGCCGCTTCCTGGCGGCCCCTATGCGCCTATCAAATGGATCGAAAGCGCGGAATGGTCAAAGATCTCCGTTTCCATCGTACTCGTGTGGAGATGGACCGGGTACAACATGGTGCTGATGCTCGCCGGTCTTCAGGGAATCCCCAAAGACTACTACGAAGCGGCCACCATCGACGGGGCAACGCGTTGGCAACAGATGTATTCCATCACGATGCCCCTGATGCGGCCCACGTTCGTCTTCTGCACCATCATGTCCATCATCGGCACCACCTATATGTTTGAGGAAGTCTTCGTCATGACTTTGGGGGGGCCGGGCACCTCATCCACGAACTTCGGCGTCTTCTTGTTCAACACGGCGTTCACCGACTTCCGCTTCGGCTACGCATCGTGCGCGGCCTATGTTGTCGCAGTAATGGTGTTTATTCTCTCGCTGATTGTGCTGCGCTGGCGGAGATTGGATGCATGAGTGCGTCGGCACATATAAAGAACCTGGCATCGAGCATCTTCGCATATGCTGTGCTTATTCTCTCAGCGGCACTTTTTCTATTTCCGTTCTATTGGCTCTTGATCTCCGCATTTAAGACGCGCGACCAGTTGTTCCAGATGCCGCCGCGGTTCATTCCCTATCCACCCGTCGTGGAGAACTTCGTGAATGTGTTTCGCGAGACCACGCTGGCCCGCGCTTTCGTCAATTCCTGTGTCATGGCAGGCGGCTACGTGGCGCTCGCCGTCTTTTTGTGCTCGCTTGGCGGTTATGCCTTCGCAAAATTCCGCCGCGCACCCGGCCGCGAAAAACTCTTCGCGTTCGTTCTCGGCACCATGATGATTCCCACGGCCGTTACCATGATTCCCGTGTTCGTGGTGCTCGCGAAACTCGACTTGGTCAATACGTACTGGTCCATGATATTGCCCGGCGCGGCCAGCGCCTTCGGGATCTTCTGGATGCGACAGTACATCGACTCGAACGTCCCCGACGACTTGCTGGCGGCCGCGCGCATCGACGGATGCGGTGAATTTGGAATCTACTGGAAAGTGGTGCTGCCCGTGTGCAAACCAGCTCTCGCGGCCTTGGGCATACTGCTACTCATCAGCAGTTGGAATAACCTCATGTGGGCCTTCGTCGTGCTCCGAACACCCGACATGTATTCCATGCCGCTGGTAATCTATCTGCTTCAAGGAGAGTTCCGCACCCCCTACGGTATGGTCATGGCTGGAGGCTTGCTAGCCACTCTTCCTCTTGTAGTCGCCTTTGTCGTCTTTCAGCGCGCGTTCATCCAGGGGATAACGGCGGGCGCGTTGAAGCTATGAGCATCTAACGGGGAGCCAAATCTCACTCTGGCATTCGCAGACCCGATTCCCTGCGAATCTTGTACACCTTGCCGTGAATATCCTTCGCTGCATCGACAAGTTCCTTGTACGGGATGTCCGCGGTATTTACGAAACCGATGCTGTAGCACTCTCCGTCGAGCACGCGGCCGGTCGTCGGCTGGTCGCAGTATTGAAACCAGTGGCATCCGATAAAGGCCGGATTCACAGCCACGCTACGCACATAGTCCTCGTAGCGTTGCGCGCGATGCGCTTGGTTGTCCGCAGTGCGCAGGCCCGTGTGAAACATCCCGCGATCCAGTGCGCCAAAATGAAACTCGCCGATGATTACGGGCTTTCCGTACTCGACGAGCTGATCCGGCGCGATCTCGGTGATGTACGCGTTAATGCTCAACACATCCACAACTTCCGCGCACGCGCGCACAACGTTCTTCGGGAAATAGGCAAGCGTAAACCGGCATCCCATGTACAGATGACCGGGATCGTACTTACGAATTGCCCCGGCAACCGTATCGAAGTACCTGCGCGCAAACCGGTATTCGAATGCCCCGGCGTCTTCTTGCGTTGCATCATTGACAGCACGCGGAAGCCGCAGGCTGTCCCAGTCTTTCGCGTCTGTTCCCCACGCGGCATTGACCTTTTCGATCGTTCCGTACTTGGATTTCAGATCGTCAATAAATGCAATGCGCGCGGGCTGATCGGGAGGGCTGTCCAAAGTTCCCATGGGGATCCCGGACCACGACAATTCGTTATCGACAAAGTACCCAATTACGCGCGGATCGTCTTTGTAGCGTTCGCAACTTTTGGCGATATTCTCGACCGTAAGAGGTTCAAACGAAGGATCGAAGACGTCCCTCATCTTACCCCAGTACCCCTTCCCCCCCTCCAGAACACGATTGGAAGCGGTCCCGGCACCCGCAATATACGGTAGTTTGGACGCGTTCGTCGCATCCGACGGCGTGAAGAAGGCTATCGTATTGAAGCCCCACGCGCACAGACGCTTGTCAGCGCGCTCGAAGAAAGCCTGTGACCAACCGTCGCCATACACACGCTTCAAATTCGCGTTATAGAAGTTGAATGTCCGGCCATTCCCGTTGATGGGCTCGGCCATGCTGTGTACGCCATGCTGCATGCCAATGAACTCGGCGAACGGCGAGTTGTCCTCGGGAATCCACTCGAACCAGTCCTTGCGTCCCTCAACAAACGTGCTGTCTCCAGGTGTCACGCAATCCATGCCAAGAGACAAGAAGAGGCGGCCAGTTGGCGTCACGAACCACCATTTCCCATCGACCTTCTCCACGCGAAAACGGCCCGTTGCCTGAAGCTGCGGACCTTCGAGCCAGCCCCAATACTCGTCGTAGCCCGCGGGCCTCGGAGCGGACGCCAATTCCGCTTGTTCCTTCGCGTGAAGTTCTTTCAACTCATCGTCGCTGTGAACCTTGCCGGGCCAGTCTGCATGAATATACTGACCGTACCGGTCGATAAACGGATTGGGAACGATCCACTGCGTAGCGCTCCCCTCATTGAACAGGCGCAGATCGGAAATACGAAACGACTCGCCACCTTTGGCATCCTTCACGAAAAGGGTCACTCTGGCGACGGCCTTCAAGTCCAATCCCAATTCCCCGAGGTCAAAGCCATATCGAGTAATGGGTCCGAATTCTGGAATGCCACGCATGCCCCAATACGGTCCAGCGCCATTGCGCGCAAACGAAATGGGCACAGTCCTCCGGCTGGAAGGACCAATCGTGATGCATCGATTTACCGACGCTTCGCGCCCCTTTTCGCCCACGCTGTCAATGCGGATACACAATGCAAGCGGCGAACCGCCGATGTTCAACACGTCAAACGCCACGCCGCCACTCCCCGACCAATCCCACAGATCTTCTCCGGATCCCAGCACTACGCCTGATTCGGCAGCGGGTTTGCACCGGACCTCAAGAAGCGACCGCCTCGCATCTTTGTCTTTTGCCATTGACAACTTCGCGCTGAGTTCCCGCGCGATTTTCGGAACTCCTCTGCTGTCGAATCGCTCTATAATCGTCTCGCCGTCACCGAAAGCGGCGCTTGCTGAAGTCATGGCCGCGATTGCCAGACACACCCACACGCGCATTGAAACCACCCCCATGCGAACACCCTCTTTCTTTCAATCATTCTACGGCTGCTAGGTCTCAGGCGCTATGCGTCCTACGGTCGAGGCCGCGAAGAGCCCGAAATCACCTGTAAACTTTCAACGGGATTCACCACCGTTATTCTAGGTTCATGCGGCCCAAATAGCGCGATAGTCCCCGTCAAATTCGCAATACCTTGGTCGCCTTTTGCTTCCTCGACTTCCAGCACCGGCCGGTCCACTGCATCAAAGACCGAACACTCCTCGAACGCAATTCCACCGAGTTGCGGCGCGGTTCCTTTGTACATCTGCGAAATGAGCAGGGGAGGAAATGGCCCTGATTCTCCGGATCGCTTTCCCATGCCGACGTTATTCCACGTGCAATTCACAAATCGCACCAGGGCACTTCCCGCCGCCTTGTCGTAGATAAACGCTCCGCATTTCTGGGAGTTCTCCACGGTGCAATTCCTGAACTCCACCGTGCCGCCGGGGCCGTCCTCCTTGATTGCGCCAATGCCAATGCCCGCGTCGTTCCCGCCGCGCACGTGACAATTCTCGAAGAGCAGCGACACGGGCGCGCTGGTCTTGTCGAGCGGCTTTAGATACACGAGAATCCCCGCCCCTTCATTGTCCGCGAACTGGCAATTCCGCACTACACAATTCTCCAGTCTTTCGTTGGGCGCATTGGGCTCGAAATCAATCCCAGCCTCGGGAGCTGTCCCCCCCGTCCCGGACATTGTGCAGTTCTCGATCAACAGATCCTTCGCGCTGATAACGCTGATGCCTTGCCGGTAATTGTCGTGGCACACGACGTTGCGAATGGTCACGTTTTCGCAGTACGGCTTGTCGCCGCCGCCGGCGCCCACATAGATGCCATCCCCCCCGCTGCTTTCCAGCCGCATCCCCTCGATAGTCACGTTGCGGCATCCGCCCAAATCAATGACCATCCGCCATTCGCCCTTCTTGTACGGAGCCGCTGCGTAGTCTTGCTTGCGCATTCGCAGCGTCGCGCCGTAACCGGAAATCTTCAGATTCTCCAGCGCATCTCCTGAGAAAAGACTATCGCCGGGGCCTTGAAACTCGTCCTTCTTTGCCATGACGACAACGCCCGGCTCGAAACACAACTCAAGATTGCCGCGCAGACGAATCGGGCGCACAATCCAATCCGCGCCCATGAACGGCACCACGACGCGCGCCGCCTTTGAGTCGATTGCGGATTGAAGCGCTTCGGTCGCATCTTCTGTCGAGAATCCCCACCATGCCGCGTTTGCAGTATCGCGCTTACCCTCCGCGACTTCCTGAATAGCCGCATCATTACGCGGGACTTGCGCGTAGGCGGGCAAAAGCCCCATCGACAGAAGTGAACCGATGACAACAACGAATCTCATCGCAGCCCCTCCTCACTGCTCTGCGTCCCCTTGCGCATAGGCAAGCGATACTTCAACGCCGCAGGGCGATGGATGACGGTGCTCTTCTACACGCGATTGCGCTGAATGGCCGCTATTTCTCGCAGCGCACTCGGAACGGCGTAAACAAACCGTAACCAAGCGTGCTGTATTCGGTTCCAGCGGGCGGTCCGGGCACCGGTCCCTTGCGGAACATGTCAGGCGCGGCAATGCCCAGCGGTGGATTACCGTGGTGAGGACCAAGCGTATTCTTGTTTGTCCCTATGACTTCCACTTCGACCGTATTCTCGCCGGGCTTGACCCATTTGGAGATGTCGCACGTGAACGGCCTATGGTAGATGTACCCGGCATTCTCACCGTTTACTCGCACCTTCACAACACTTCCCAACCAGTCGCCAAGCACGACTTCCACTCGGCCATCGCGCCTCGGGATATCAAAACGCTGCGTGTAGGTCACTCCCGCGCCATAGAATGGGCACCCTTGCACATTCCACGCTCCAAGCGCGAGCCCCGTTTCCGTCGCGATGGCAAATCCCTTGTCCGTCGACTTCAGACTGAACTCGCCGAGAATATACGCGCGTTCCAGCTCGTGGAACATCGTGAACGGTTGCGCCTTAATGGTCAGCGTATTGTCGCCCGACTTCACACACGCGTCGATGTCGATCACCCCCCATGCACGATCGGTCCACCATTCGCCGGGAATAGCCGTAACGGTAGTCCCATTGCACGTAATCGCATAGAGATCCGGCCGCTCCACCACCGCGCGCAAACCTTTGGGCGCGTCTCCTTCGATGTTGAAATGGTACGTCGCTTCGAATCCGCTGTCTGGCGCAAACGTCTTGCTGATCAACTCATCCTTGAACTGCACCGCATGATCCCAGGGATTGCGATCCAGCCCATGCTTCTGAAAAATGAGTTCCGCCGCGCCATAGTAATACTGCGCTTCACGCTTCTCTCCGCCCACGGTCACATCTACATAATCGAGCGTCAACACGTTCGATGTGGCCCGCTTGACTGTCAGATCGCCTTTCTCGGCAACATTGACCATCGCAGGAATCGGCTTGACCTTGACAGGTTCGCGTGTATCTCGCGAAAGGAACAGCAGCAGACTTCCACACGGCGGCACCTCAAATGCCGCCTGCACGCCTCCGTCCTTCGCATCGAACGGGTACGGCAACCCGGTCTCGCCCGTCTCCAGATTCCACTCTTCCACGCCCTTCATTACAGAGCGAAACTTACCGCTCGCGGGCACGGTGTCACTCGTATTCACAAGAAACACGAGTTCACCATCGTCCAGCGTGCGCCGCTGATGGTACAAGACAGTGTCTGCCTTCTTATCAAGGACAATAGAGAACGGACTGTCGGCTCCGGCCTGCCGATCCTGAAGTGTCGTGGCGCTGCCGGGCTTCTGCCATCCTTTGGCCTGGCTGGCTTTCACGCCACGGTCCGACGCATTGCCGTCGACGTACGCCGGCGGTTGGTCGGCTTCACACAACACTGCGCCACCCTGCGCCAGATACGTTTCGAGAAGCGACATCGTCGCGTCATCGAGGTTTTCCGTATGCACCGGGAGCACAACCAGGTCGTACGTGCGCTTGCCGACGATGAGCTTGCCATTTTCCGCGCGGCCCCAGTTTGCAAGTATGTACTCGCAACCCAGGTCAAACTCCACGTTATCCTTGGCCAACTGGGTCACGTAACGCTGGAAGTCCTCGCCCGTGGCATTGAGCCTTCCGTTGTCACTCACCTGGTACATCCACATCGTCGAAGTCGGTTCAAGAACGAGCACCGTGTTGATTTGCTCGCCCTGCGACATCGCATACGACACTCGCGTGAGATACTGGCCTTGGATTCCGTAGGCGTCCCACCACGTCGCGTGATACGAAAACGTCTGCGGATAGTCGCCTTTGCGCGCGCCGCGCAACGTCGAATGAACCAGATGCTGGTCAATGAAGTTAACACCCAGGACACTGATCCAGTCGCCGATCCGCTTCATATCCTCAAAGCGCAGGTCCCAACCGCCGCCTCCGTATGCTTCACAGAGCCGGCGTTGCCTGCCGAGTTGATTGGCGACACTCGCCAACTCTATTACTGCGCGATCGTTTCCGACCTGGGCATGTACGCCTTCGTTGTACTGATTGAACAGAATGTCGATGCCAGGGACGTGCTGCCACGCGCCCATCGCCATGTTGTCCGGCACGGTCGTCGTGTTCGGCCATTCGTGTTCCCAGTAATGGCCGGTGAACGCCAGGTTATTGCGCTCACAATACTCGTAGTACGGCTTGGCCCAACGTTCAATGAAGAGCTCATTGAGCAACTGGTAGTAGTTGTGGCGCACGCGTCTCCAATCGCCCACGTCCTTCACGAGCGACGGCAAGTTCGCCATAATGTCGTACCCCCATCGCTTCTGAAAAGCTTCGGGCAGATCCGGCGTCCAATGCAGTCCCACCATGCCGAGATGCGGCTCATCCGTGAACGACCCCGGCACCAACTTGCCGAACTCGTCGCCGAAGTGCGCCTTGCACGCATCCAGCGTGATCTCTAGAAACTTCTCGGTTGCACCGGGAATCAGGTGGTCAATGTTGGTCTTGCCCGCAAACCATGGGCTGGTCGGCGCGAAGACCTGCGTCACGACACAGTACTTCCCTTTGGGTAAAGAGCTCTCTTTTGTCACGTTCGTGTAGGCGTCGCCATCGAGACGATACACGGCCAACACGTCTTCACCGAGGGGAGTGGCAACTTCTTCCACGTCTTCATATTTCAAGCCCCGGCCGCGCGCTTCAGGCATTACTTCGCCCAGGAATCCACCGGCGAATCCCGACGGATAGGAATTCTCGTCATAGATCCAAATGCGCATGCCAAGTTTCTTGGCCTCGTCGAGCGCGACCTTCCACATCGCAAACCACTGATCGGAGAGGTAAGGCGTCATCAGACCGGGACGCGGATGAACAAACGCCTGCATGACGTGCTGCGAGGCCATGTCGCGCAAGGATTGCCGCACCTGCTCCTCGGACATCATGTCATTCCACACCCACAGCGGCGCCGTGCTGTACTCCACGGTTGGCGCCGCAAATCCAGATCGCACTTCACCCGACGCCACTGCCTTCGCAGTCGTCGCGACACCACACACCATGGCAATCGCTCCCAATACTGTCAGTACCCGGATCGTCCGACTCGCTGACTTCATGACATCCCCCTCTCATGATCTGCGCCTGGGAACCGCAACCCGACTCGCGGCCCGAGCCTCCATTCTAGACGTTGCAGGGGCCATTTCCCAAGATACTTGTGGGGGAATCTCCGCAGGCCTTTGTGAGAGCCTTCAGATTCAGCTCCCTTCAACAGTTCAAGCCATAGGCGCGACTTTACATCCATTGGGCCGCGTGTCACGATCACGCCACGCAAACTGGACGTCTGCCATATGATTGGTACGTGGCCCGTCCAATGATCAGTAGGAGTCCATCATGAATCGAAAGTCTTTGCTCGCGTGTGTAGCATTTCTATCAGCCATTCTTCCGGTACAGGCCAATGCCGAGCCCACGCCCAAGATGCTCGCGTATTCCGCGCAGCCCAACGCATACCTGAACGACCACGCTTCCGACGTCGCGCAGATCTACGATGGACTCTTCTTCGTCATTGGCAGTTGGGATACGAGCGTCACGAGTTCTCTTGGCGTGGACGGTGCGCCCCCCCAGGACTCCTCCTGGATGGACCTTGCCCGTCAGAATGTTGCCAGCCTGAGCAAAGCAGGTGCGACGGAGAACTTCCTGGGCGTCTACTTCGGTGACAGCGACGAGTGGCCTTCGTCGCAAACACTCCTTTCCAAAGATTACACGGCGAAGATGGTCACGCACTTTTCCGCAGTCGGTCGCGCCGCAAAGGAGATGGGGTTCCGCGGCGTGGCCATTGACGTGGAATATCCCTATCCTCGCTATTCCCTGGACCACGCCGTGTATACATATGACGGTTATACCACCGAGGACCTGCTAGCCGCGGCGCGCGAGCAAGGCGCAGCTACGGTGAATGCCGTGCTGGATGCCTATCCCGATGCCGTCATCTTGCTGTTGCCCGGCGAACTCTGGGGCCGCCCGATTTGCACGGCCTATCAGTGCGCCATTCTTGAAGCTATGGCCAAACGCGACGCTCCCGGAGGACTCCACTTCACGTATGAACGTTCATACAGCCTCTTGGACCCGGTGTCTCAAGTCGCGCTGGGAAGAGCGGGCGATTTGAACGTTCGCAAGCTCATCCAAGACAAGTCCGTCTTGGCGTACTGGAATAACCGCTGCTCGGTTGCGCCGGGCGTGTGGCCGCTGCATCGCGTGGAAACTGGCGGTAAGGACTACCCCATGCAACCGTGGGACAAGGAGTTGGCGGAACTCCGTCAGCAAATAGAAATCCTTCGATTGACCGCCAAGCGCTACATCTGGTCCTTCACGAGTCACGCCGTGTGGCATTCATACGCGCCGGACATCCGCGAGAAGTACAAGCTAACCAACACTCCTTTCGAAGACGAAGAACACGTGGTCGCCGAATGGCACAACATCCTGAAGGACAAATCGACGTCGCAGGACCCGCATATTCTCGATCTGGTGAAGAACGTGCGCGCCTTTGATGCGGGAGAACTGACTCCGCAGATGTATTGCGAACGGTTCGGCACTCCCGCCGAATGGATGGTGCTGGGCATGCTCTCGAATCCGGCCACCCACGCCGCGCAGTCCGCGCCCAACGCCGCGCTTGCGCCCATCAATCCCGACCTGCCCGTGTACGGCAGGGATGGCGCGGTGCGCTGGTTCAAGTTCCGGAATTGGGACTCATTGGGAAGCGTTCGTCTTGGGGCCGCCTTCGATTATCTGGCCACGGACAATTGCTCGGTCCACCTTGTGGCAACGATTCATGCCGACGAAGAACAGAAGGTGGTCATGCATTTCAATTGGGATGACGGCGCCATCGTCTGGCTGAACAAGAACGTGGTCGCGGACCATCGTCAATACCCCGAGAAGGGACATGGCATGGTCTACAAAGATCGATACGATTTCGAAGAGACCATACCGCTGACGATTCCCAAGGGGGACAACACGCTCGCGATCACGTCGCTCAACCACAAAGGCCGCTGGGGAGTGAACATCCGGTTCACAGACGAAAACGGCTGGCCAGTCCAGGGTCTCCACTTCGACTTGCCTAAGGTTGACTGATCCGGCTCGAAGTAAGTGCGTTGGATTACTCCGGCGGTCTGATGTGCGTGAGTTCCATACCCACGACGAGGAAAGCGATTAGCCCGAAGTAGAGTGTAGCCATGGCGAACCGCCGTTCCCCACTCACCTCGAAATAGCGCCGCTCCTCGTCTGTCTTTGCGCGAAACAGCATGAACAGCCGTGGCGCGGCCAACAGCAACAAGAGGAAGAGAATGGGATTCATGTGCGTGTATACCAACACGCCGACAATGGCAAGTCCCACCAACCAAAGCCACGGAGACAGCGCGGTCACAATACGCCCGCCGTCAAGTGGACTGATTGGCGCCAGATTGAATAGATTCAGAAAGAATCCCGTGTAGGCAAGCGCGATGAACAGCGGTTCCTGCGTCACGGAATAAATCAGAACGCACACGAGAGCACCAGCCGTCCCTAGCAACGGCCCGCCAATTCCCACCCACGCCTCGATCCACGCGTTGCGCGGAGCTTCCTTCAGCGCGATAAACGCTCCCATAAACGGGATAAAGACCGGCATTCCCGCCTTCAATTCAAACATGCGAGCGGCAACCAAGTGTCCGCACTCGTGCACAAGAATGAGAAACACAAACCCCACGGCATACATCCATCCCCATTCCACCGCATACAACCCAATCGACAGAATCATCGTCCCGCCTGTCTTCAGAGCGATGGGAAAGAACTTCGCGAAGGGTGCCAGCAAAAACTTGAACTTGGCGGCAAACGCAACAACCAAAGCGATAGCCCCGCCGATCGGACCCAAAGCCCCCGACGACTTTGGCTTTGCTGGCGGCGGACCTTCACCCGGTTCCAATGTTGGAGATGGTGGAATCTGTTGCGGAGGCAGAGGGGGCGGCTCAAATGTGTTCATCAGGGAATCCTGCAGTTCGGATGTACATCTGAAGCTCTACTACATCAAGACAAGCACGCCAGCCGTCGGATCGGCAATCAACATAGCTATAGCGTCGCGATTTTGCTTTAGAAGAGCTTCAATATCGCTTGTCGAGCAGTTACCTCGGCGAATCCAAATTACCCTGGGAGGAAAACCCTCAATAGTGCCGAGTTCGCTGAAGTCTGCGTCTTTAGTGACAATAGTGCAGTCGTTTTCTCTAGCATACTCCCAAACGGCAAGGTCACTAGCCCTATCAAGACCAATCTCACTGACGTGAAGGATGCCGGGGAATTGGTGAGACAGCAAACGAGTTAATCGCGGAGACAGATTCTGATCAAGGAGCAGCTTCACGCAGGGACGACCAGAGTAGCATGTTCACGTTCCGCGGCGTATGCCAACGAAGCAAGAATATCGTCGTGCGTCAAGTACGGAAAGTCCGCTAGAATCTCCTCTGCAGTCATACCGGAAGCCATGTACTGCAGCACGTCGTACACAGTGATTCGCATACCGCGAATACAAGGCTTTCCGCCCCGTTTTCCGGGTTCGATGGTCAATCGTTCCTTGAGCGACATTGCGCTTCAAGCCTCCTGTCAAACAAAGTCCAAATGTGGACCGTATTATACCACGCACTCACTGCCTCTTCTTCAAATCGTAGCCGAATTGCGCGCCCCCCTCTCCATTTGTCATCATATCCGCCTCTAATCAACCCCCGGGAGAAGTTCCATGTCCAAAGGCCGTAAAACCATCCATGTCGTGTCGAATTCGCATTGGGATCGTGAATGGGGATATCCCTTCGAGGAGACACGCCTGTTACTTCTGGATTTCATGGACAACCTTCTCGAATTGCTCGATAACGACCCTGAATTCCATTCGTTCACGATGGACTCGCAGACGCTCTGCGTCGAGGACTACCTGGAACTCCGCCCCGAAAAGCGCGCGACCATCGAAAAGCACGTCAAGTCAGGCCGGCTTATCGTGGGCCCGTGGTATTCGCTTCCGGAAGAGTATCTCGTCAATGCCGAATCCCTGACGCGCAACCTGTTGGTCGGCCACCGTGTCGCGCAAGACCTGGGAGCGGTCTCAAAGGTCGGCTATACGCCGTTCGGTTACGGACAAACGTCGCAGATGCCGCAAATCTACAACGGCTTCGACATTGACACGATCATCTTCTATCGCGGTATCAACACGCCCCATAGCGAATTCATGCTGGAAGGCCCTGATGGCTCGCGTCTCCTCGGTATGCGCTTTGGCTGCATGAGCCGATTCAGCTATTACGTCTATGTCTACCGCGTGCTGCGATACGGTTCCGATGATGTGTTCGCGCGCTACGATTGGGACCGCGGTTCGGCGCCGTTCCGTCTTGCGCGCGAGGAGCGTCCGCGTGAGCACTACTACGTACTCGACAAGCACATCAAGCAGTGGAACGACAAACCCATCCGGGATCAATTGCTGAAGCTCGTGAAGGACGAGTCCGAGCACTTTACGACCAGCCACATCTGCTGTATGCAGGGCTTCGACACAAGCGATCCCGATCCCGAAGAATCGCGGATCATGAAACTCTGCCAGAAGCTGCTTCCCGAACACGACATCAAACTCTCGGATCTGCGCACGTACATGGAAGCCATGCGCAAGGAAGTGAAGAACCCCACCTTGCTCACCGGCGAAAGCCGCGACCCCGGCTCCACCGGCAAGTGGACACACCTTATGGGTGACGTCATCAGCGCGCGCACGCGCCTGAAGCGCGCCAACCATAAGGCAGAAGTGACCCTGCAGCGTATGGCCGAGCCGTGGAGCGCCATCGGCTCCATGGTTGGCGGCGAGTACGTCAAATCCGCTATCGACCGTGCATGGAAGCTGCTCCTGCAGAACCATCCGCACGACACGATCACCGGCGCGGGCATCGATCAGATGGAGCGGGACTCGCTCTACCGCTACGACCAGGTGTGCATCATCGGCGAAGGCCTCGCACGGCGCGGCATGGGCGCGGTGCAGATCGCCGTCGACAACTCCGACCTGACGCCGAAGGACTCGGTGTTAACCGTCTTCAATCCGTCGCCGTTCCCGCGCAAAGGCGTCGTGTCCGCGTTCATCGACATGCCGGACAAGATGGGCTACGACGCATTCAGCATCCGCACGCCCGACGGCAAGAAAGTCTCGCGCATCCAACGCAAAGAACAGTTCGAGTGGAGCACGCTCATCCGCAACTTGCAGGACATCTCTATCGAAATGAACTCCCAACGCGTGCTGTGCCATGTCGAAGTCGACGACATCCCAGCGTTCGGCTACAAGACCTACCACATCGTCCGCGAACCCAAGTGGCAATACGAGCCTGGCTCGCTCGCCCCAGAGACTAACGTTCTCGAAAACGAGTACCTTCGCGTCGTCTTCAACAGCGACGGCACGCTCGACATGACCCACAAGGAAACGGGCCAGGTCTATGCGGGACTGCATTACCTCGAAGACACCGGTGAAACCGGCCACTCGTGGATACACATGGAGCCACACACCAACGAAACCATCACGTCGCACGGAGGCCCCTGCGCCATCGTGTTGGAAGAAGCCGGTCCGCTGCTGGCTCGCGTCCGCGTCGAGTACCGCATGGAGATCCCCATCGGCATCGACGACGAATTGACGGCGCAGTTCCGCGAAGCCGAAATGAGCCACACGCGCCGCACGAAGGAACGCAAGACGCTCGTCGTCACCAGCCGCTTCACGTTGCGCGCCGGACAGCGCCGCCTCGACGTGACGACTTCGCTCGACAACCAGTGCCGTAACCACCGCCTGCGTGTCATGTTCCCCACGCGCCTCAACGCCAAGGAAACGTACTCCGAGGCCGCCTACGACGTTATCGCGCGCGATATCACGGTCAAGAAGGGCAAGGCCTACTACGGCCGCCCGAACCCTCAGTACCCGATGTACCGCTTCGTCGACATGACCGACGGCAAGAAGGGCTTCGCGATTCTCAACACAGGCATCCGCGAATACGAAGCGCTCGACAACAAAGAGCGCACGCTGGGCATTACGCTGTTCCGCGCGTTTACCTACCGCAACTGCCCCATCTTCGGACGTTGGGAAGTCTATCCGGAGATGGACCTCGCCCAGTGCATCGGCCAACACGAGTGGACCTACAGCATCTACCCGCACAAGGGCGACTGGACCAACGGTGTGTTCCAAGAAGCCGACGAACTCAACCTGCCGCTCGAACCGGCGCAGTGCGGTCCGCACAAAGGCACGCTGCCGAAGTCGCAGAGCTTCTTGACGCTTTCCGGCGGCAACGTCCAGCTTACGGCGTTCAAGCGCCACGAAGACCGCGACAAGAGCTACGTCGTGCGCGTGTATAACCCCGAGAACAAACCAGTAACCGCCCAATTGAAGTTCGCGAAGCCGATCAAGAAAGCTTGGCTCACTAACCTTAACGAAGAGCGCCGCGGTGAGCTCAAGCCCAACGGCTCAAACCTCTCGTTGAAGCTGGGAAAGAAGAAGGTCGCGACGGTGGAATTCACTATCTAGCGTCTATCAACTAAATCACAATCAGGCCGGAGCTGACAGAACTGCTCCGGCCTGATTCGTATTCCGACGTATAACAACATGGGGACAGCCTCCTTTTGATGCTGTCCCCTCCGCCAGAAGTGG
>JAIBAQ010000099.1 GCA_019695095.1 Candidatus Hydrogenedentota bacterium | reverse complement strand
CGTGGACTCGCCAGCAACCCCTGACGGTACAAGACCTCGTGAATCCCCGCGATACAACCGTGGAATCCGTTCGCCGCATCGAACAGCGCCGCGTTCATGTCCGTAACCTCGTTGGCCCGAACCGCCAACTCCCGCGGCACGCCTCGTCCCTGCTTTCGCGTTTCTTTGCACTCCACCAACAACTCGGCAGCCTTCTTCGTCCAACACGCCCAATGCCCCAACAGGCCGCCCACGAAACCCACGGACACCGTGCGGCCCTTACGCCGAACGGAATAGTCGCATAGAAGGTCCAACACAATGTGATCGTCGTTTCCCGTATACAGAACGATGTCGCGTTCCCGCTCCGCTTCCACCAACGCTCGCACGACGTCAAACGTCTGATAGCGGTTAAACGGCGCCACCTTGATCGCTGCAACATTCTCAATGGCCGCAAACTGCCTCCAAAACGCCAGCGGCAGCACCCGTCCGCCCACGGCGGGTTGAAGATAGAAGCCCATCAACGGCATGACCTCGGCCACCGCCCGGCAATGCGCGATAGTCGCGTCCAGCGTCGCATCCCTTAGCGCCGACAGACTCAACAGCGCCACGTGATACCCCGCCTCGCGCAGCAGTTCCGCCTCACGCACTGCCTGCGCCGTCGCGCCGCACACGCCGCCCACACGAATGATTGTGCGGCGGCGCTTGCGCTCCCATTCGGCAACCGTTTCCGAAGCCAGTTCAATGACCGGACCGAACAACCCATGCCTGGGCTCGCGAATCGCGAACTGCGTCGTGTGCACGGCTACCGCAATTCCGCCCGCGCCCGCGTCGCAGTAATACCGCGTCAACGCGCGCTGGTGACGGTCATCGAATTTCCCGTTCTTGGTCAGCGCCAACGGATGCGCGGGGATCGCCACACCTTCGTTGAGCTGGCTGCGGATTGCTCGCGGTAACATGGGCAGCGTCATGCCTGTTCATCCCCCTCAGAATCGGCCGTCGCGCGTCTCGTAGTGTGTCGGCTTATTCAGCGTTGCACCTCCGCGCAACAGCCAATCGGCCACCCAATCCACCATGGAGTCCACGCCGATCTCCGGCAAGCCAAACAACGTGTGGCACCGGGTCGCATTACTCAGAAGCGCCGTGCGCGCTTCCTCGCCACGAATCTCAGGCGTTTTGCCGAACAACGCGCCAAACCGCTCCGCCAGCGCGCGCACCGAGACTGTCTCCGGCCCCGTCACATTCAACACGAACGGCGGATTCGCGCACCACGCCAGCAGTTCCATTGCCACGGCATTCGCGTAGCCCTGCCACACTACATTTACGTATCCCATCGTCACGTCGATGGGTTCATCGCGCAGAACTTTCTCCGCGACGTCCACGAGAATCCCGTACCGCAACTCCACGGCATAGTTGAGACGATAGTGCGCCGCCCGCAACCCTTTGTGATGCGCCGCGTGATCGAACATGCGCTCACGCCCCAAACAGGTCATCGCATATTCACCGACCGGCGCAGGCGTCGTGTCTTCTGTCGCTCCTTGCAACTCGATGGCCGTCAACGGATACACATTGCCCGACGAAAACACCACCACGTTGGCATCCGCATACCGGTCTGCAATGCGCGCCGGCACAAGCACATTCGCAACCCAGGTGTCCCATTCGGCTCCCGACGATCCGAACTTGCGCCCCACCATATACACGACGTTCTTCGCATTCGGCAGGGCCTCAACAACCTTGGGGTCGGAGATGTCTCCCGCGTGTGTGACAACACCGGCCTTATCGAGTCGTTTTCGGTGTTCAGGATTGGAGAAAGTCGATACCGCGTACACCTTGGAGGGAGTGCCCGCTTCGGCAATCGCGCGCGCGGCCATGCGCGTCAGGGTGGGTCCCATCTTGCCGCCCGCGCCCAACACCAGCACGTCGCCTTCGATTCCCCGCATGGCCTCCACCAGTCGCGCAGGCGGACGACTCAGGAGTTCCTCCAACTGTTCGACGTCGGCTATCATCGCGCCTACGAATCCAGCAGGGTGCGTACGGTCGATATCAGCGCCGCCGTGTGGAAAGGCTTTGCCACGAAACGCACGTTACGTCCGTCCAGCAGCCCTCCGCTGTAGCGTTCCGTGCTGTATCCGCTCGACACGATGCAACGCGCATTGGGATCGTGCGCCAATATCTGCTTCAACGCTTCCGCTCCCCCCATCCCCGGCATCACCATGTCCATGATGATGAGATCAATTTTGTCGCGATGCTGCTCGTATGTCAGCACCCCTTCCTCGCCCGTGCAAGCATCGATTACTGTATATCCGCTCGTTTCCAGGATGTCCCGCACCAACGCGCGGATCAGTTGCTCGTCATCCACGACAAGTACCGTCTCCGAGCCTCCCCGCAACTCATTCTTCCGATCGAATCCGTACTTGGCCGGCGCTGTTGCCGGACCCGACGACGGCAGATAGATCTCAATCCGCGTGCCTTTCATCGGCTCCGAATCCACGAGCAAACCACCGTTGTGCGACTTCACGATTCCATACACAACAGAAAGGCCAAGACCATATCCCTCTCCGGTCTTCTTGGTCGAGAAGAACGGATCGAACATCTTCTGGCGCACCTCATACGACATCCCGCGCCCCGAATCTTCCACCGCAATCCGAACGTAACGGCCTGCCCCGGGCACTTGCACCCGCTGGCTCATGGCCTCGTCCACGTCAATATTCTCCGTCGTAATCCGGATTTCCCCGACCCCCTCGATCGCATCGCGCGAATTGAGGCACAAGTTCATCAATACCTGTCCCATCTGCGTGCGATCCGCCTGGACAGCGTCCAAGTTCTCGTCCAATTCGTCTCGAAGCCGGATGTTCGGGTCCAACGTGTGCGATAACAGGGCCAGTGTCTCCGTGACAATCTCGTTCAGCAGCACCGTCTCGACATGACGCGCGCCCCCGCGCGCAAACGTCAGCAATTGCCGCGTTAAATCCGATGCGCGCAACGCAGACTCTTCGATCGTCTTCAATCGCTGCCGGTGCGGCGAGCCCGATCCAAGTTCTTCCTGAATAAGCGACGCATATCCCAGCACGCCCGCAAGCAGGTTGTTGAAATCGTGCGCCACCCCTCCCGCAAGCCGCCCTACGCTTTCCATCTTCTGCGCTTCGAGCAGCTTGGTCTGCAACTCTTCCCGCTCGGTAATGTCGACCACCACGCCGGCCGCGGCGATAATCTTGCCCTTGTCATCGAATACCGGAGCCAACGCCCCGTTGCAGATCCGCGTTGCCCCGTCCTTACGCCGCAGCAGTATCCGCCGGAACTCTTCGTGCTTTCCCCTGGTGAACACCGAATCGAACAGGGCCTGCGTGAACACGGTGGGATTGTCGAACACAATGCTCAACGTTTCCACGGAGATACGCCCCGCCATCTCTTCATCGTCAAATCCCACGATGTCGCGCGCCCGAGTGTTGTACGTAACCAACTGGCCGTCGCGATCAATAATGAAAAGCCCTACATCCGCGGCCTGCAATGCGCCTGCCAATAGATTGCGCGAAGCCAGAAGCTCGCGTTCCATAACCTTGCGCTCTTCGATGTCGCGAACAATGATGCTGATTCCCGCCGGTTGCCCCTCCACTTTGGGCAATGGCGACAAACTAACTCCCGCCGCGAATCGCGCCCCGTTCTTCCGTTGCGCAACCGTCTCGATTTCGCTCAATGCGCCCCGCTCGCGAACCCAATTCACAATGCTGTCCGAACTGTGGTCCAAACCCTCCACCAGGATTTCCTTGATAGTGAGGTTCTTGGCTTCTTCTTTCGTATAGCCGAGCAGCCTCTCCGCCCCTGTGCTCCAAACGTGCACGCGACCGTCCTCATCAACGGCCAAGACCGCGTCAGCGGATTGATCGACAACCTGCGCCAAATACTGCGCCGACTGGAACAGCTGCCGATACCGCTGCTCCCCGTGCTCCGCGCTTATGGTTGCGGCCGCGAGTTCGTACATCGTTCCAAGCATGGTCGCCATCAGCCCGATATACCCCAGGCTTTCAGCCCCGCGCTCGAGAAGCACCTGCCCTATGCCCCCCACACCGACTACCGGCAAGGCGCGGTAGAACGGCACTTCTTCAAGGAAATCGGCGAGACGCGCCACGAGAAGAAAGAATGTACCCAGCAGAAAGACGGTGGTGACCAGACGAGTCCTGCTCAGGATGCGGACAATGATATTCGCGCCGACCAAGAGCCCCGCGGTGCCGATTAGCTCGCACAAGTCCCCATAGAAATTACTGTTAAGGCCGACCGTGGGAACAAACGACAACCAGAATACGAGCGCCCCGAATGCGAAGAGAACCGTAGCAATTTGGAGATAGCGCCTACGTTTCGTCGCCAACGTTCACAAGCCCCCTTCATTGACTGTACGTAGTATACAGGATGCACCACGGCTTTCGTCGAGTATAAACTACAAACCCGCCGGAATCGCTCTGAGACTACCCGCACTCGGTCTAACGGCAATATCCTCATCTCCGCCAATCAAGGAAGCGTGAAAAGACGCCTTGGATCCTCCAGTACACCATTTCGGCCGTCGTGATGGCCCCATTCACGCGTTGACAAGCGGCCATAAAATACCATACCATACCGAATGGTATGGCAGATGTTAGACCGGAAAAACGCGCGGCGTGGCTCAAAGTGGGGATCGACGTGCTTAGCACGTCGGGGCCGGGTGCGCTAACGCTCGACGAACTGACCGCCCGCATGGGATTGACCAAGGGGTCGTTCTACCACCACTTCAAGGACCGCGAGGGGTTCGTCTCTGCCCTGCTTGAGCATTGGGAACAGCAGATGACGCACCGCTTGATCGAACAAGCGGAGGCTGGGGGCACGACGCGCGACAAGCAACGCCGCCTCACGCACCTTGCCATGACGCTCTATGGCTCGAAACTGGAACTCAACATCCGGGCCTGGGCGCGCAACTCGCCGCTCGTGCGGCGCTCCGTGAAGCGGGTGGACCAGGCGCGCATCGCCTACCTCGCGAACATCGCGCGCGACATTACCGGCGATCCCAAACGCGCCATGCAATTGGCCGAAATCGCTTATGCCGTCTTCGTGGGGGCTCAGCAGGTCGTGCCCCCCGTCGAACGCGAAGATTTGTTGAAACTGTACGGAGAATTGAACCGGCTCTATGTGTAAGTGGGGGAAGCGGAGCGCCGCACCTGAGGCCGCCCTGCTCCTTTGACTCTGTTCGGTCTCATTGGACCCACAGGTCCCTTGAGTCCCATTCGTCCCTTCGGAGGATTTATGCAACCCGATCGAAAACTCCTGAGCGGCAACGAAGCACTCGCGACAGCAGCGCTTCACGCCGGCATCACCATGGGCAGCGGATATCCGGGCACGCCCTCCTCGGAAATCCTTGAGGAATTCAACAAAGGCGGCGGATTCGCCCGCTGGTCGCCCAACGAGAAAGTCGCCCTCGAAGTCGGGATCGGCGTCGCATTCGCGGGCGGGCGCGCCCTCGTCACCATGAAGCACGTCGGTGTGAACGTCGCCGCGGACCCCTATTTCTCCGTCGCCTACACCGGCGTTGACGGCGCGCTTGTCATCGTCTCCGCGGACGACCCCGGCATGTCCTCAAGTCAGAACGAACAGGACAACCGCCGTTTCGCGCTCGCCGCCGGCATGCCGACCATCGAACCCAGCAACTCCCAGGAAACCTACGACTTCTTCCTCGAAGCCGTTCGCCTCTCCGAAGAATGGCACTCGCCCGTCATGTTCCGCATGACCACCCGCGTCTGCCACTCCAAAAGTCTGGTGAAGTTCGCCGATGAATCCTTCGCGCCTCCGAAGCCGGGTTTCACGCGCAACATCCCAGGCCGCGTCATGATCCCCGCCCACGCGCGTCCCGCGCACCGTCGCATGCGCGATCGCCTCGCCAAATTGCAGGCATGGAATGAGACGTCCGCGCTCAACACCGTCCACGAAGGCGACGCCGCGCTTGGCATCATCACCTCGGGCATTTCGTATGTACACGTCCGCGAAGCCGCGCCCGATGCCCGCGTCCTGAAACTGGGCATGACGTACCCGCTGCCCTTCGAACGCATCCGCCAGTTCGCGCAATCGGTGAAGCGCTGCGTCGTCATCGAAGAAGGCGACCCGTATCTCGTCGAGCAACTGCGCATGAACGGCATCGCCGTCGAAGACAAGCCCGAAGCCTTTCGTTTCGGCGAACTCAACGTCAACCGCGTACGCCGTATCCTCGCCAACGACACCAGCCCCGAGACGGTCATCAAAGGCGGCAAGCCGCCCGAGCTCTGCGCCGGTTGCCCACACCGCATGACCTTTCTCACTCTGAACCGGCTGAACTGCATCGTCTCCGGCGACATCGGCTGCTACACGCTCGGCGCGCTGCCACCCTTCGAAGCCATGGACAGCCAACTTTGCATGGGCGCCAGCATCGGCATCGGACTGGGCCTCCGCCACACCCTGCCGCAAAACGAAGCCCGCCGCGTCGTCAGCGTCATCGGCGACAGCACCTTTTTTCACTCCGGGCTGACCGGTATCGCCGAGATGGTCTATAACCCGCCGAAGAACGGGCACATCGTCCTGATTCTCGACAACGGAACCACCGCCATGACCGGCATGCAGGAGCACCCCGGCACCGGCCGTTCTCTCGACCATATGGCGGCCCAGCAGATTCTGCCCGAAGACGTCGTGCGTGCCATGGGCGTCGCCAACGTGAAAACGGTCGGCTATGGCCGCGAACTCGAAGATGCATTGAGTGAAGCAATGGCGCAAGACGCCGTGACGGTCATTGTGATGCGCCAGCCCTGCCGCTTGATGAAAGTGAAAACGCCCGCGCCGAAGTGCGAAGGGGAGAACGACGATGAATAACGGTAAACGCACCGTGACGAACGTGGTATTTGCGGGGCTTGGCGGTCTCGGTGTTCTAAAAGCCAGCGACATCTTCGCCGACTGCGCCGTGTTCGACGGATACGACGTGAAGAAAAGCGAGATTCACGGCATGAGCCAGCGCGGCGGTTCCGTGACCAGCGACGTGCGCTTCGGCGACGAAGTCTGGAGCCCGATGGTACCCTTGGGCGAGGCCGACTTTCTGGTGGCCTTCGACGAAACCCAGGTGGACCACAACCGCCCCGTCCTGCGAGAAGGCGGACTCATCATCACGCCCGAGCGTCTCGTCGGCATCTACGGACCCATGAACGAACTGAACGAACAGACCCTGCCGCTAACCACGCGCAACTTCAACGTCGCGATACTGGGCATGCTGAGCCTGCACGTTCCGTTCGCGCAGGATAACTGGGAAAAGGCAATCCGGGCCAACGTGCCCGAAGGCACCTACGATCAGAACTTGAGTGTGTTTCATTTGGGGCGGCGATTCGGAACAGAGTAGAATGCTGCCTGCAACATAGGTTTGAGATTCGATTTCAAATTTCAAATCTGAGATTTCAAATTCTTCATCTCGGGGGAGCGCAAGCTATGGGGAAGAGTAAATGCGGGGATAGGCAAGGTTTTCATCCGCTTAGCGGGCCCGACTATCTCCCGACCGAACAACTGCAAAGCCTTCAACTGAGCCGGTTGCAGACCATCGTGCGCCGCGCTTACGACCATGTCGCGTTGTTTCGCCAACGCATGGATGAGCGAAAGCTCAAACCCGACGACGTACGCACACTCGCCGACATCGCAAAACTGCCGCTCTACGTGAAGACCGACCTGCGCGACACCTATCCCTTCGGCCTCTTCGCGAGTCCGATGGACGAAGTTGTCCGCCTCCACGCGTCCAGCGGAACCACCGGTAAACCCATTGTCGTGGCCTACACCCGCGAAGACGTCGACGTGTGGTCCAGCGTCATGCTCCGCGCCTTCGCCTCCTACGGCGTGCGCAGCAACGACATCATCCAAAACTCCTACGGCTACGGCCTCTTCACCGGCGGCCTCGGCGCGCACTACGGCGCCGAAGCCCTCGGCGCGACCGTGATCCCGACCTCCGGCGGCAACACCGACCGGCAACTCATGATCCTCCGCGACTTCAATGTCACCGTCATCTGCTGCACGCCCAGCTACTTCCTGCGTCTGATCGAACGCGCCGGCGAAATGGGCATCGACATGCACGACCTCCCCTTGGCGATCGGCGTGTTCGGCGCGGAACCCTGGACCGCCGAAATGCGCAAACGCATCGAAGCGGAATCGGGCATCACCGCCTACGACATCTACGGCCTCTCCGAAATCATCGGCCCCGGCGTCGCCGCCGAATGCCATTGCCAAGACGGACTCCACATCTTCGAAGACCATTTCTACCCGGAGATTCTCGATCCCAAGACCCTTGAACCCGTCCCCGACGGCGAAGAAGGCGAGCTCGTGCTCACGACCTTGAGCAAGCACGCCATGCCGATGATCCGATACCGCACCCGCGACATCACCGCGCTTCTCCCCGAGAAATGCCCGTGCGGCCGCACCATCCGCCGCATGCGACGCATCAGCCGCCGCAGCGACGACATGCTCATCATCCGCGGAATCAACGTGTTCCCGTCGCAGATCGAAGCCGCGCTCCTTGCCGTCGAAGGCACCTTGCCCCACTACCAGATCGTCCTCACCAGCGAAGGCGCCCTCGATCAACTCGAAGTACAAGTGGAAGTGACGCAAGAGTTCTTCAGCGACAAGATCCGCGCCCTGGAAACCTTGCAGGAGCGCCTCGCCCACTCCATCGAACACACCACGGGCCTCCGCGTACGTCTGCGGCTCGTCCAACCCAACACCATCGAACGAAGCGAAGGCAAAGCAAAACGCGTTATCGACAAACGCAACCGGAACCTATAGGAAGGTGACGTCATGAAAATAAAGCAACTCTCCACCTTCATCGAAAACCGGCCCGGCCAACTGCTCAAGCCGGTCAAGGCCCTCGCCGATGCCGGCATCAGCATCCTCACCCTGTCACTCGCCGACACCCGCGAGTTCGGCATCGTGCACCTCATCGTCCACAACTGGCAACGCGGCCGCGAAGTGCTCCAGGCCGAAGGCCTCGTCGTCAACGTCACCGAAGTCGTCGCCGTCGAAGTCGACGACAAACCCGGCGGACTCTCCGACATGCTCGCCATCATCGAACGAGGTGGCGTCAACATCGAATACATGTATGCCTTCACCTTCGGCTGCGACCGCAGGGCCGTGCTCGTCTTCCGCTTCGAAAACCCCGACCAGGCCATCGAAGTCCTCCGAGCCGGCGGTGTAAACGTCATGGACACCGTCACCCTGACCGAACGCAGCACCTGACAGATCGCAAATCAGGGACTGACACAAGCGAAGCGAACGCAGTGAGCGAAGACGGGTCTGTCCCTGATTTGCGTCTGCGTCCCGTCCATCAAAACAAACCGGGGCGATGCGTCAACCAACGCATCGCCCCGAATGCTAAGTGCAACCGTCTTTACATTTCCGACTGCCTACCCTCGATCGCCGAGATAAGAATCCCCGCCGCCAACCCCATGCGCCGGTCCAGCAGCCCCGCCGTGTCCATCGAAAAATTCAAGTCCATTCGCAACACGAACGGATTGAAATGCCGCTTGAAATGCAACACGGCCTGCCCGCCGATAGAACCGGAAAATTGCTGCGGAATCAGATTCGTCAAGAACCGGCGCAACAACGCCATCATCATGCTGTCTTCCTGAACCAGACCAATCTCGCGATCGTTGTCATCCATGATGATCCACTCATCTTTGAGGATCGACTTCAATCCCTTCCGTCGAAACGTGCCCACCTTCCGCTGCGTCTGCGAATCGTACACGTCATACGTCGACCATAAATCGATCATCTTCCGCGCCTTGATCGTGAGCACTTCCGTCGTCATGTCCTCGCCCGTATACAGGCGAATGTCCTCCTTCAACTTAAACGCCTTCAACTTCGAATAGAAAAGGACGGTACCACGAAAATCATAGATATGAAAGGCCTCGCCAAAGATCTTGAAGATCTTCTTGCGAATCATGTACTGCTGCTGATTGAGCCGATCCTCGATCGTCATCGTATCCCTCCTTCTCTAGCGTTGCGAACCCCCGAAAAGTATACACCGGCACCCCCGCACCTCCACCACATCACGCTATCTGGCTTTTCCCGTCCTATAACCACCACCGCCGGTCACATCGAAACCCCGCTAAACATTGAGAATCGGCCTGCGGTCCATATGCCGCCGCCCTCGGCTGCAACCCTCTTCCGCGCCAACGGCGTACGACATTCTAGCCTGGGGCAGAGTCCTCCGAAGCCCCGAGACGTAGTCGAGGGGCGAAGGAGGGCCACATACCATTGCCCACCGCCTTTCCTACCCCTTGCTACAAGCCCCGTCTTCGGGTAGCATGGATCGCAGCAAGATTGTCCGTGGTGAACCGCCGTACCGGCGCTTCAGACCATCGCATCGTAAGGGACCCGCGTATGCACCCGTTTCACGAGCGTATTTTGCAGTCTCGAAGAGAATTCCTCACTACCACCGCGAGCGGAATCGGCGGATTGGCATTGCTGTCGCTCCTGACACAAGAAGGTGTTGTGTCCGCTGCGCCGAAGGATCTCACCGCAATCACCAACCCACTTGCGCCAAAAACGCCGCACTTCGCGCCGAAGGCCAAGAGTTGCATCTTCATCTATCTGGAAGGCGCTCCCAGCCAACTCGATCTCTTCGATCCCAAGCCGAAACTCCGCGAACTCAACGGCCAGAAGCTGCCCGATTCGATGACGGAGAACGTGCGGTTCGCGTTCATTCAGAAGGAATCGGCGGTGCTGTTGGGAAGCCCCCGCGAATTCAAACCGTGCGGACAGTGCGGCATGGAACTCTCCGACTACCTGCCACACATCGGCACGTGCGCCGATGACATTTGCCTCATTCGCTCCATGCACACCGACGCCTTCAACCATCACCCCGGCCAACTCATGATGAACACCGGCGTGATGACCTTCGGCAGGCCCAGCATTGGCGCGTGGCTGAACTACGGACTCGGTAGCGAGTCGCAGGACTTACCCGGCTACGTCGTGCTGACTGCGGGACGCGGCACGAGCGGCGGCGCATCGAACTGGTCCAGCGGGTTCCTGCCGTCGACGTATCAGGGCGTGCTGTTCCGCGACACGGGTGAACCGGTTTTGAACCTCAACAACCCGCCTGGGATTAGCGCGGAAATCCAGCGGCGCGATCTCGATTCCATACGCGCTTTGAACCAGCAACGCTACGACTACACCTCCGATCCGGAGATTGCGGCGCGTATCGCGTCGTACGAATTGGCGTTCCGTATGCAGTCCGCAGCCCCGGAACTGATCGACCTGTCCACCGAGAGCCCCGAGACGCTCGAAGCCTACGGCGTGAACCGCGACGAAGGCGACATGCGCAACCGCGACGGCGGCGGCAAGGGCGAATTTGCGGCATTCGCGCGCAACTGCCTGCTCGCGCGGCGGCTGGTTGAACGCGGCGTGCGCTACGTCAACCTGTACCACGCGTCATGGGACGACCACAACAAGCTCAACGAAGGACTTAAGTTCAACTGCACGATGGCCGACCAGCCGGTCGCGGCATTGATCAAAGACCTGAAGCAACGCGGCCTGCTCGATTCGACGCTCGTCGTGTGGGGTTCCGAATTCGGGCGCACCCCGTTGGCGGAAAATCGGCCCGGCTTCGGCCAGGAGACGAACACGGGTCGCGATCATCATCCCTTCGCGTACAGCATTTGGGCGGCGGGCGGCGGCATCAAAGGCGGACAAGTCATCGGCAAGACCGACGAAATCGGCTGGAACATCGTCGAAGACCCCATTCACATAAACGACTTCCACGCGACTCTGCTGAAACTGTTCGGATTCGATCACGAGCGGCTAACCTACCGCTTCCAAGGCCGCGACTTCCGCCTGACAGACGTGGCCGGCAAGGTCGTCGACAAGATGCTCGCGTAACATTCGGCTGCGTTACGAAATACTGTGGTGCCTCTCGGCGTTCTCCATTCACAGGAAGACATGATCATGGCAGAACGCGAACTCATCTGCAGCGAAGTGTGGGGCGGAAACGGCTCCATAGTCACCGAGCTTCAAGTGCCCGGCATGCACGGCGTGCTGTTTTCCGCAGCCTGCGGCGGACCCAAGGGCGGCGACGTCTACTATTCCTCCGCGTGCGCGGCGGGTGTGCTGGCCCGCGTCTGCCTGGCCGACGTTGCCGGGCACGGCGAAGCAGTCTCCCAACTCAGCACGTGGCTTCACGAATCCATGCGCAAGACCATGCTACGGATCGATCCAAGCCGTGTTTTTTCCATGCTTAACACTCAGGTCGCCGGTTTTGGAGAAACGACCTTGGCAACTGCGGCCTGCCTCAGCTTCGACGCAATGAGCGGGAACTTGCGCTACTGCTACGCGGGACATCCCCCAGTCCTCGTGAAGCGCGCCAACAAACCCAAGTGGGAACCGCTATCGATTGAATCCAAACGCGACGCTTCGGTTCGCAACGTCCCCCTGGGCGTTGTAGACCATGCCAAGTTCGACGTGGCCGTCGAACAGCTCAACCCCGGCGACAGGCTGTTTCTCTACTCCGACGGCGTCACGGAAGCCCCCGATGCGCAAGGCGCGCAATTTGGCGCCGATGGTCTGCTTGCTTTCCTGAATGAGAACAGTGCGCGCAACCTTACCGGCATCGTGGAGGCCCTGGGCGAAAGACTGAAGTCATACTCCGGTGTTGACTCGTTTCGGCACGACGACGTGTCGTTCTTTCTGTTTGAAGTTCTGCCCAGGCCCAGCCACACGAAGGCCTATTACTTGTTCACGAATCAGCTTCGCCGTCTGCGCAAAAAGCTGCAACCTGCGTGATCGTACCGCGAGTGTAGCGAATTGTAATTGGGGCAACATTTCGGAAGACCCAAGGAAGAGTCAAAAGCGGCGGAAAACAGGGACTGACACAAGCGCAGACGTGTCTGTCCCTGCTTTCCGCCAGAATAAGATGCCATCAGTATGAGTCGCTTCACTATTTGGCCGACTCGCTTAAGACTTCCTTCAGCGCCGCCTCAACCTTCTCCGTGACCATCGAGTATCCCTGCTCGTTCAAGTGAAGCTTGTCGTCACGCAATAGATCGGCACGCGGCTCGCCCTTCTCGTCAAGCATCGCCGAGAAGATATCCACAAAATGCAGGTTCGGGTCTGACTTGCAGTACTCCGCCAAGAGTTTGTTCGCCTCACGCATTGTGTCGAGGAACTGTCTGCGCGCGATACTCGGCTTGATCGATACAAGCACAATCGGCGTATTGGGGAGCTTTTCACGTACTCTGCTCACGAAGTGCTTGAAGTCCCCAAGAACCTGTTCGGCGGTGTTCTTGTTCGCGATGTCATTGTCGCCCGAATAGAACACAATCAACTTGGGCTTGTAGGGAAATACGATCCGGTCCACGTAATAGGCGGCATCAGCGATTTCGGAACCGCCAAAACCCCGGTTGATAGCCACACGGTTGGGAAACCACTTCTTTACATCCCACCCGACTATCGTCGAACTCCCGACAAACAGAATCGGGTCTTGAGGCGGAGGAGTCTGCTTGTCCGCATCCTCGAACGCCCGAATATTTTTCTCCCACCGCTTGGGATCGCGCCCCTCGGCAATGCACAGGTCCACTGCCAGCGCCACTATCAGAAGAGCGCCGACAAGTCGTATGGGGTAATTACCGGAAACCCGTGAACACATTCGTCTTCCCCTCTCGAGGCGCTTACCCGCGCCAACTTGAATCGCGATTATACCGAGCATGTATCCAATGCGGTACATATGAACTTACATCATCGCAGTGAACGCAGCGAACAAAAACATGACTGTGCCCTTCCGTCTTACTGTGCGTGAAGACGCTGAACATGCCGCCCAACAATTCGTGCTTGTCATATGCGGTGCATCGCGCGATCGACGCTGCTGATCGAGTTGACCGTCAGTGCCTCGCGCCAGAGCCCATACGTTCCACGACGATTCCTTAATCAGGTATACTTTTCCAGGTGTCACAATTTTCAGGAAGGGGGCATACAATGAGGAGTGGAGTCCGGGTGGCGGCGGCCTGGGTGGTTATCACCGGCGTGGCAACGATCCTTACCGGTCGCGCCATCTTCAATCTTCCCCAACCCACCCCCTACGAAACCAACAATGACGCCAACATGACCAGCGCCATGGCCTGGTTCGAACTCGCCGATAACCCCGCGGAAATCATCGACGTCCTCGGCCCTCCCGACGACAAAGGACTCGAACGCCGCTCCATGCTCGACGACATCGACCACATGGACTACGCGTTTCTCATTTGCTACAGCCTCTACAACGCCGCACTCATTGTCTTTGTCCGTCATCTGAGCACGTACCGCTTCAACGACCTCCTCAAACTGACCACATTCCTTGTCCTTGGTCTTCTGCTTGCTCTGGGAATGGCCGTCGGCGACTGGATCGAAAACGGGCACCTCCTCGAATTCACCAAAGCAAAAACTATCGGCGACATCTCTATCGATGCCTTCAACGACCTCTGGTATTGGACCCGCGTCAAGTGGGGTTCCATTGCCGGTGTCTGCCTGATGCTCAGCATCGCCTACGTCGCCTACTTCCGCCGCATCCCGACACTCCTGCTATCCGTCCTCTACGCGGTTGCTGGGATTTCCATCTTTCTCGCCATCTCCATCCCCGATGCCCGCTGGCTCATCCAGGGATATGGGATGAATTCTCTCATTGCGGCCTGGCTGCTTTCGCTCCTTCACGCGACTTCCGTCCTGCTTTTCGGCGTTCGTCCGCCTCTGGGTCCCCTCCCAATGGTGCCGCCGGAGTCGATTTCCACTGAATAGGCGCACCAAATCGTCCTATTTGTGCTAGACTGGCTCTGCTGCACAGGATAGTACTCACCTCGTCCCCACCATAGGGGGATAGATACGCGCCGGGGATGGCGCGAAATCACATCATCACTCACTGCGTATGCGGACTGCGCGCGCATCCTGCCGTGCACGCGAGTTGGCAGCGGCGCGCGTCTACGCATGCCACGCTAGAAGGCTCAAGCAACATCCGCCAAGCGAGGCGACAGGGGGTAATCATGCGTAGGATGCTATTCTGGTCAGCGGCTGTATTTGTGGCAACAATCATAATCGCAGGCTGCCCGTCCATCACCGGGTCGCTCTTCGTGAGGCCAGCCACCCTTGACTTCAGTTCCGTCTTCACGGAAAGGACGCTCGCCATATTTCAGACTCCTGATCTCTCGGAGTCCTGGTCCGTCTTGCGCGTCCCTCCGTGGATCGTATGCTCCCCAAGTGCAGGTGATGGCACGGGATATCTCAACGTCAATCTCAAACGCGAACTAATGCCAACTTACCCGGAAAACGGCAACTGGACCATCGGCGTCATGTCGGGCTCTCAGTATTCCAGCGTTCAAATAAAAGCCGTCAACTGCCCCAGCCAAGAATGGAAATATGCCCTGGAAGACTCACAATACAACCTCGAAAGTACCGGCATCGCCAGAACCGATGACTGCGGTTTTGTCGTCTGCGGCCAAGTCCGCAACTGGTCCGACAAGAATGGCGGCACGCTTGCCTTTATCCAAGGCTTTCTCAGAAAGCTCGATCTGCTCGGACAACCCGAATGGGACCAAACCTTCGAAGGCGACGGCCAAGCCCGCTTCCAGGAGGTCATCCCCACTGCCGACGGCGGTTACCTCGCTGTGGGCTATACCGGACTGTCCATAGCAACGAAATTCATCAATCCAATCGACGTGTTCGTGGTAAAAACGGATGCCCAGGGCGTAGCGGAGTGGACCCGTAATTACTCGGTTCAGGATCAGGGCCTAGCCTACGCGGTTGCCGCTGATTACGACGGGTACATCATCACCGGCCGCTGCTATGACGTCGCGGGCGGAAACCGCTTCAACGTGTTTCTCCTCCGCATAGACAGCGAGGGCAACCAGGACTGGCTCGAGACGTATTCGCATGGCTCAGACTTCTACGGTTACGCCGTCGTTCCTACGCTCGAAGGAGGATATGTAGTAGGCGGCGACCTCTATCCTGCCGTGCGCGCGTCCGTCCCCCACGGAGTGCTTATGAAAGTCGACAACGACGGAGATGAAGTGTGGCTTCACGAATTTGGAGACACCCTGGAAACGCATTGCCTCGCTGCCTGCGCCGCACCCGACGGCGGTTTCATTGCCGCCGGATACGATCTCACCCCCGGCCAGTACAACATGTGGGCAGGCAAAGTGAATTGGCACGGCAGCGAAGTCTGGTACCACGACTTTCCAAGAGCCGGTCTCCAATACGGCTACGCCATTGACAACGCCGTGGACGGCGGCTACTACATCGGCGGAACCACCATCGCGTCGCCAAGCATCGTAACTCAGCAAAGGGCCGCCGTTCTCAAAATCGACGAAGAGGGGTCGGCGCTCCGTTTCATGACCTCAGAAGGCACTTCCCCCGCGAGTAACACCTCCGGTGCCGCCTTAGTGGCAACCGGCGACGGCGGCTACGCAATCGCAGGCCGCACTTACGAGACAAATAAATCGCTGTATGTATACAAGAATCCCGTTGATGTCGAGCCGTAAATAACGCACTACCAACTAGATACATGAATATGCCGCTTTCGGTCAATTCAAGTCGAAACGTGTATTTTGTCTTGCATACATATATTGACATATGTACGCATAAATCTGTACAATAAATATACCAACAGAACGGACACCCCGAGTCAGAACGAGGTCCCGTGGAACCAAGCACACGATACGATTCGTTTCTGCACGCGTTCGACGAAGTCGCGGCGCAGAGTTCCGCCGAAGGCGGCTCAATTGCCCTGCTGCTTTTCGATGTGGACTGGTGCGGCCGCGTGAACAGGGACCACGGACACGCGGCGGGCGACGCTTCGATTACCGCATTGGGTGCGCGCTTGGAGGTCACGCTCGACAACGCCGCGTGCATCGTGCGCTGCGGCGGCGATGCGTACGTCGCGTTGTTGCCGGGCGTGGAGAAGGAGGAGGCATTCCTCCAGGCGGAGCGTGTTCGCGCCGTAATCGAGAAAGAACCGATTGCCTTGACCGGCGGAGACACAGTAGCATGGTCGGTCTCGGTGAGCGCGGGCGTCGCGGTTTATCCCGACGACGGGGGCAAGGCCGGGGACGTGTTTCGCAAAGCAAGCGAGGCGCTCTATCGCGCAAAAATCGGTGGCCGCAACCGAGTGTGCCTATCGCGCGAAGAGCGCATGGTGACGAAAACCAGCTACTACACGCAGGGCCAGTTGGCGGGGTTGTCGCGGTTGGCCAAGCGCGAGGGCTTGAATGAAGCGGTCTTGCTTCGCGAGGCACTAGACGATTTGCTGCGAAAGTACAACGCGTAGCACGTAGGTGATTGACGATTGAGTAGGCGCTTAAACAGGTACTAACAGCGTTTGGAAGGGTAAGGAATACGCGGTATGGGACTGAAGCGAATTGCGAACGTAGCGATGGCCATTCTATTGACGGTGGCGATGGCAGTGCCCGGAATCGGGTGCGTGACCTCCAAGAAAGTCGCGCACACGGCCACGTTCGGTTTGGTCGGCGATAAAGAAAACATCGAGAAGGCGAAGGAAGAAAAGCAGGCGCGCAAGCAGGCCGAACGCGATCGCGAGGAACAGAAGAAGGCCGAAAAAAAGCAGCGCAAGCAAGCGCGTAAGGAAGCCGAGCAACAGAAGAAGGCGGATAAGAAGGCGCGCAAAGAAGCCAAGAATGACGAGCCCGCCGAACCGAAGGAAAAGCGCGGCTTCTGGAACAAGGCGACGCTGGGTCTTGTAGGAAGCGACGGCAAATCAAGTGATGAGAACGAAGTAGCCGCCGCGCCCGAGAAGCCTTCGAAGAAGGAAGCGAAGCAGGCACGCAAGCAGGAAAAGCGTGAAGCGGAGCAGGCAAAGAAGGCCGAGAAAAGAGAGCGTAAGGAAGCGCGCAAGCAAGAAGAGCGCGACAAAGAAGCTGCCGAGAAGCAGGCCAAACAAGAGCGAAAAGAAGCCAAGAGCAGCGAAGAGAAGGAAAAGCGCGGCTTCTGGAACAAAGCTACTTTAGGTCTTGTAGGCGGCGGCGAAAAGGCCGAAGAAGAGAAGGAAGCCTCGGCCGCGCCGGAACAATCGGAAAAGACCACGAAGAAAGAAGAAAAGAAAGCCCGCAAAGAGGCGCGTAAGCAAGAAGAACGCGACAAGGAAGCCGCCAAGAAGCAGGCTAAACAAGAGCGAAAAGAAGCCAAGGCCCAAGAAAAGTCCGAGAAGGAACAGCAAGAATCGGAGAAGGAAAAGCGCGGTTTTTGGAGCAAGGCCACGTTTGGACTCGTCGGTGGAGGCAAGGAAGAGGAAGCCAAGAGCGACGAGCCTTCGGCGCAGACAGAACAGGCCGCTGCATCAACTGAAGGCGGCGTGAAAGAAGCGGATTCCGTCGATGTCGCGAAGGCGGACCAGCAAGCTCCGGCAGTTGATCCTCCGACGCCGATCCGTGGCGAACACAAGGGTCTCGCGAAGATTTCGTTCAAGACCGCCACAACCAAAGAGGGCGAGACCCGCTCGGGCCTGGCCAAGTTGGTGGTGTCGCGTCGCACCTATTCCGAAAACGGTTATGGCATTTGCGACCTGGGCGACGTGCGCATCGCGGTAAAGGGCATGACCTTCCCCGGCGAACAGCGCGCGGGCGGCGTGGTTATTCAATCAGATGAACGCGGCGTGGCGGCGGGCAAGAGCGGCCGCGGCAACGAAGCGTTTGCATTTCAATACGAGAAGGGCGTCACCAATTGCGTGTTCGGTACCGTCCAGTTCTCCATCACCAAAGGCGTGCTCACCATCGACGGACACGACGTCAGTATGGTTACGGGCCGCAAACTGGTGGTCCTGGACGAAAACGGCAAGGTCGACGCGGTCTACAACATCGGCAAGTAAGGGCAGTCTCATGGCGAAGAACATCTACGAGAAGATCTGGGATGCGCATGTAGTTCACGAGGAACCCGGCCAAGCGGCCATCCTTTATATCAACCGTCACTACGTGCACGAAGTCACGTCGCCGCAGGCGTTCGAAGGGTTGCGCCTCGCAAATCGCAAAGTGCGCCGGCCCGATCTCACGTTCGCGACGATGGACCACAACATCCCCACGACGGATCGCTCCAAACCGATCCGCGACGAGATGTCGCGCCTGCAAATCGAAGCGCTCAAGAAAAACTGCGAAGAGTTCGGTGTTGCGTGCTTCGACATGAAAGACCGCCGCAACGGCATCGTGCATGTCATTGGACCCGAACTGGGCTTGACGCAACCCGGTTTCACTATCGTCTGCGGCGATTCCCACACGTCGACGCATGGTGCATTCGGCGCGCTGGCGTTTGGCATCGGCACGAGCGAAGTCGAACACGTCCTTGCCACGCAAACGCTGCTGCAGAAAAAGTCGAAGACCATGGAAGTGCGCGTCAACGGCACACTGCCGCATGGCATCACCGCGAAAGACGTCATCCTGGCGATCATTGGGAAGATCGGCACCGCGGGCGGCACCGGTTACGTTATCGAATACACCGGCGACGTTATCCGTAACCTGTCCATGGAAGGCCGCATGACTGTCTGCAACATGACCATCGAAGGCGGCGCGCGCGCCGGCCTCATTTCGCCCGATGAGACCACTTTCGCGTACTTGAAGGGCCGCGAGTACCTGAAGGACAAGGACTACAACGCGTTGGTCGAAAGCTGGAAGCGGTATGCTTCCGATCCCGGCTGCTCCTACGACACCCTTGTCGAGTTGCATGCGAAGGACATCGAGCCGCAGGTCACCTGGGGCACCTCGCCCGGCATGGTGACGGGCGTCCAAGGCGCCACGCCCGTGTTGAGCAAAATCAGCGACGCCAACACGCGCCTTGCCGCCGAAAAAGCGCTGCAATACATGGGCCTCGATGAAGGCGCGCCCATTACGTCCATTTCTATCAACAAGATGTTCCTGGGCTCATGCACAAACGGCCGCATTGAAGATCTGCGCGCCGCTGCAAAGGTCGTGAAAGGATACGCCGTAAACAAGTCCATCGAGCAGGCGATTGTTGTGCCCGGCTCCTACGAAGTGAAGATGCTGGCCGAGAAGGAAGGACTCGACAAGATCTTCAAAGACGCCGGTTTCGAATGGCGCGAAGCGGGATGTTCGATGTGTCTTGCGATGAATGACGACCGCCTCAATGAGGGTGACCGGTGCGCATCGACCTCGAACCGCAACTTCGAAGGACGCCAAGGTAAAGGTGGGCGCACGCATCTCGTCAGCCCGGCGATGGCTGTCGCGGCCGCAATCAAAGGCCATTTTGTCGACATTCGCGAATGGCAATACAACTGACGTAAGCAGCCACGCGAACGCCTTCGCGTGGAAGAGGTGAGAATGACTACAGACAGTACCGAAACGGTTGCGGCACAAGTCGATCGCATGGTGTCCGTGGACGCCCTGCGCGGATTCGACATGTTCTGGATCATTGGCGCAGAGGGCTTGGTCGAAGGTCTGAACAAGATCAGCGGCGACAATGTCATTCTGAAGTTCCTGGCAACGCAATTACGCCATGTCGCGTGGGAAGGATTTCATTTCGAAGACCTGATCTTTCCTCTCTTCGTATTCCTCGTTGGCGTCTCGATCGTGTTCTCCATGGGTCGCATTGTTGAGCGGGAGGGCAAAGTCAACGCGCACAAACGAATCGTTCGCCGCGGCATCAAGCTGTATTTGCTGAACCTCTTCTACTACGGAGGCTTCGCACGATACTACGACCCCGGTATCCGGTTTGTGGGTGTGCTTCAACGTTTGGCCCTGAGCTATGTCGTTGGCGCGATCCTCTACTGTAACCTGCGCCTGCGCGGGCTTATCATCACGTTCTTTGTGATTCTAATCGGCTACTGGGCCGCGCTTACGTTCATCCACGTCCAAGTGCCGGGTCACGCCGTCGATCCGAGCACGCCGTACGCGGCATTCGCGCCCGGCAACAATCTCACGAACTACATCGACTATCGTTTCCTGCCCGGTCGCCGCTGGGATGGCGACTGGGATCCTGAAGGCATGCTCAGCGCGATTCCCGCAGTCGCCTCCTGCCTGCTTGGAATCTTCGCGGGCATGCTGCTCAAGTCCAAAGAGATTACCCCGCATCGCAAAGTTGCCTACCTTCTCGGAAGCGGCGCGGTCATGGTGCTCCTCGGATACCTCTGGGGCTTCCAGTTCCCAATCATTAAGAAACTGTGGACGTCGTCGTTTGTGCTCATGGCCGGCGGATACAGCGCCATCCTGCTGGGCCTGTTTTATTACGTCGTCGACGTGCTCGGCTACAAGAAGTGGGCAACGCCCTTCATCTGGATCGGCAGCAACGCCCTCACCGTCTACATGGCGTGCAACCTCATCGATTTCGATGACATCGCCAGCCGGCTTGTGGGCGGTCCTATCCAAGCCCGTCTTGGCGCGTACGGCGATTTGCTCTTGGCGGTCGTCGCGCTGTCGCTTGCCGTCGGCCTTACGCGGTGGCTCTACAACCGCCGCATCTTCATTAAGGTGTAAGAAGTTGAAAGGCGGGTATGTAACATGACGCCCGGATCGGAAAACCGAAAGCCGTTGCGCGCATCGGGTATGTCCCGCGCGTTCTTCGCCGTATTGTTCTTGGTGCTCAGCGTAAGCATGGGCGCCACCTACTGGCAGAACGGCAGCGGGGTGCTTTTGATCTTCTCGGTGGTGTGCATGATCGCGGCGATAGTAAACGTCCTCGTATATTTCGCGATGCGCTCGATAGTGAAAGAAGAAGCGAGTCAGTCTCGCGCCAGCGAAGACAAGACCGAATAGGAGAATTAGTCGTGGAACCATTTGTGAAGCTAACCGGAATCGTCGCGCCCCTGGAGGCGTTGAACGTGGATACCGATCAGATCATCCCCAAGCAGTTCCTGAAACGCATTGGGCGCACGGGATTCGACGACGCACTCTTCTTCGATTGGCGCTTCACGGACGACGGCAAGCTTAATCCCGATTTCGAGATGAACGCCCCGCGTTACAGGGGCGCGAGCATCCTGCTGACGAAAGACAACTTCGGATGCGGATCGTCGCGCGAACACGCGCCCTGGGCGCTTAACGACTACGGCATCCGGTGCATCCTTGCGCCTTCGTACGCCGACATCTTCTTCAACAACTGTTTCAACAACGGCATGCTGCCCATTGTCCTCAAGGGCGATGTCATCGAGCAGTTGTTCAAGGAAGTGCGCGCGACGCAAGGCTATTCGCTTACCGTCGATCTGACGGCCCAGCACATCGTCAAGCCAGACGGCTCGACCATTCCGTTTGAAGTGGACGCCTTCAAAAAGGAATGCCTGCTCAACGGTTGGGACACCATCGGCCTGACACTGCGCCACGAAGACAAGATTGCCGCGTACGAACGCGCGCACGCGTGAAATCCCGCGGGGCAGGCACAACAGGAA
>JAIBAQ010000098.1 GCA_019695095.1 Candidatus Hydrogenedentota bacterium | reverse complement strand
CATGAATTCCTTCCGCCTCCTTAAGGCGGAAACTACCCGTTTCTACCAAAATCCCAAAACCCTTCGAGTAGATTTCCTTCATGAGGCAACGATTCCATTTCGAGTAGATGTATGATGAGTCAAGTCGAACGGTTGACACACCCAAGTGGACCGTCTAGAATTCGAAGCCTGTGGCGCATTCGGCGACTTTTGCCGACGAACAATGGGGTGGATTTGCCTGGGGCGCAGCCAGGCTATCGCGGAGATGTGGTGCATTGATTGAGCCCTTTCTCCAAGCGTCGTGGCGGAGCGTTGACAACGATTCAGCGAATGTATTTGTATGCCTGAGAGCAATGAGGGTGAGATTGCCGCATGAGTTCCGCTGCCGGAGAACTTGGAGGCATGAAACGGTTTAATTTCGGCACGTTCTTGGTGGATGACGCCAACCGGCGCGCGTTCGAGGTGTGCCGGGATATCGCCGAATTGAACCCAATCAAGCCGCAGCCTGTGCTTCTCTTGGGGGATGAGGGGTGCGGGAAGACGCATCTGCTCTACTCGATCGTGAATCGGGTGCGCGCCGGTTCTTCCAAGACCGGTCTGGCGTATGTGACCGCCTATGACTTCCCCGATCAGGTGCGAGCGCTTATCGACGACCCCTCGCCCGTAGAACGCGCGCAGAATGCCATTTTGCTTGTTGACCAGTTAGAAGCCGTGCGCGAGTGGATCGATGAGCTGGAAGGCGTCATACGAATATTTCTCGATAATCGTCACACGGTCGTTATTGCGTCGAGCGTTCACCACGGCCGTCTTCACAATCTTCCGAAATCGTTTAAGGATCTTCTCGACTCCGGCTCGGTGGTGCAAATCATTCCCCGTACTTCGGAGTCGCAACTCGACCTGATCCGGCGTCAAGTGCGCACGGAGAGCGATTCCCTGCTGGCCATCAAGCAGCAGGAAGTCGACCAGTTGCGCGCCATTCTTCAGCGAACAGGGCGTTCAAACGAAATTCCCGAGTCGTTTGAAGAGAGCAATATCCGTTTCGAGGCAGAGCGCGCGGCAAAAGAAGAGCTGGCGCGCAAACTGGCCGACACGGAGCAGGATGTCGCGTCGCTTAAGGAAGAAGCCGAGGAACAGGCCAACCAGATCGAAGAACTGCGCGGACTGCTCGATGCGGCCCGCCGGGAAGCGGTCCGCGCCCGCGAAGATGGCGCGAGCGAGCTCGAAGCCACCCGGACACGCATGGCACTGGAGCTGGAGGCCATCAATGCGGCTCACCGGCAAGAGCTGCAATCGGCTTTGCGGGAAGCCAAAGAAGCCATCGAAACAGCGCATGAATTGCAGCGTCAGTTGGAAGAGTCCCGCACGGATGCGAAGAGTCATTGGCAAGTCGCGCGAGACCTGCAACAGCAATTGGGTTCCATCCAGGACGAATCCCATGAGCAGTCCGAGAAGGTCACGCACCTGAACGTTCAGCTTGCGGAGGCGCGCAAGGAGGCCGAGTCCTCCGTTGCCGAAATCCGGCGTTTGTCCACGTTGCTCGAAGACGCAAACAAGGAGCTGGCGGGCTTTCGCGAAGAGCGTGCCACGCTGGCGGACGAATTTGCCGCGTTGCGCGCGCAATGGGAAGTGGCCAACCGGGAACGCGATGAGGCTGTGCGCGAACGCGATCAACTGGTCGGGCGGGCGACAACGCTGTTGCAGCAGGTCGAAGAACGGCGCATACAAATCGCGCAGGCTGAGCAGGAACATCATCGACGCATCGGCGAGATGGAGAAGTTGATCGAACAGATGACGACTTCCGCCATCGACCCGGTAGAAATGGAGCGCCTCGAAACGGAGTTGTCTGAAACAAAATCCGCGTTGGAGACGGCGCTCAAGTCGCGAGACTCCGCCGTCGCCGAGTTGGAGCAGTTGCGCGCCGAATCCGGCGGAATCCGGCAGGAGCTTGAAACGGCGCGCGCGGAACTTGAGGCGCGACAGAATGAGCTGAACGAGAGCGCGGAAGAGGTCGAGCGCGTTCGTGCAGAAGTGGAGAGGCTGCGCGGAGAGGCCGATCAGACTCACGCCGAGTTTGTTCGCTTTCGCGAAGAGGCAGCCAACGAACGCGCACTGTTGGATGAAGACAAGCAGCGGCTGGCCGCGCGATTGCAGGATGTCGAAAGCGAGCGTGATGATTTGCGCGCGCGGTTGCAGGTGAAAGAGCGCCATTACGACGAATGCGAAACCGAGCGCGATACGTTGCGCGTGAAGCTGCAAAGCAAAGAGCGTGAGTGCGATGAACGTGAGCGTGAGCTTGAATCGCTGCGTCAGGAAGCGGCCGCGCAAGTTGCCGCTGCGAATGCGCAGGCAGGCGAGGTCGAAGGACGCATGGTGCGGCTGCAAAACGTCTACGACGCGCTTTGCAGGCAGCATCATAAGGTCGCCGATCAGTTGGCCGCCGCGGCAGATGTCCTCACGCGCCTGGGGTCGCAGCTTCAGACGCAAGATACCGAGCCTGTCGAAGACCGTCAATTGGAATTGACGCCTGCCTTTTTCGAAAACCTGGCGAACGCGGTGCCGCTTGTAAACGGCCCCAGCTCACACTCGTACGTGAAACTGGACGCCGAAACCGGTGTTGTGGAAGCCTCCGTGAGCCAGGATTCACCGCTTGAAAACATAATGTCGCCGTCCAGCGCGCCGATGGGTTCGCTCGACGACTACGAGATGTACGAAGGCGAAGGGGATCACTCCATTTAATGGCGCGCCTGTGCCGCATGGACTGTGCAGCGCAACCTTGGTTTTGGCTTTGTTCTGAGAACTACAGGTTTCTTTTCGACAACTCTCCTTCAGAGCTTGACCTTCCAAAATCCGGCGGCAAGGCGCGGCACCGTTATGCATGTTCGCATCATTGCTAACCCCATTTCCGGCGGAGGGCGCGGTCCAGGCGCCGCGGCAGCGCTATCTGCCGCGCTAGAAGCGCGCGGCATTTCGAGCGAGACGCGCATTACGCGGCAAGCGGGAGACGCCGGCGTGTGGGCCCGGGAACCGGGCGCGGACTGCGTGGTGAGCGTCGGAGGCGACGGGACTCTGAACGAGGTGGCGAATGCCCTCATTGGAAGAGGAGTGCCAATCGCAACCTTGCCGCTAGGTACGGCGAACGTGGTTGCGCGTGAATTGCGCACTCCCACCGACCCTGTCTTGTTGTCGGAGTTGATCGCCTCATCATCCATTCGAGTGATAGACGTAGGCCGGGCAGGCGAGCGGCTGTTCTTGTTAGGCACTGGAGCCGGCTTGGATGCCGCAATTGTTGAAGTCGTTCATGGGAACCGCGGCGCAAAGCTGAGCTTCCTGAGTTACGTGTGGCCCGCCGTGAAGACGATTCTCACGTACCGGTATCCGCGCATTACCGTCGAAGTGGACGGCGAAACCGTTTCTAGCGATGCGCACTACGTCATCGTCGGCAATTGCAGTTGGTCCGCGGGCGTGTTCCAGGCGACGCCGAAGGCCTTACCCGATGATGGGCTGCTCGACGTCTGCATCATCCCGAAGCTAAGCATCGCGAAAATTCTCTGGCTGTTGATTCTAGTTCAGTTGCCTGGACTTGCCGATAGAAAGGCGATCATATATCGGCAAGGGAAGACCGTGAGTCTGCGTTCGACCATGGGTGAGCGAATCCCCTTACAGATCGATGGCGATCCTGCGGGCGAACTGCCGGGAACATTCACGGTTGAAGAGAAGACCCTACACGTCATCGCGCCGCGCGTGGGGTAGTGCCTCCGGGGTCTGCGCATTACTATTGCGGCTGCGCCTGCATCGAAGTTGCGTCCTTTCCGTGCGTTTGTGAAAATGCCCGCGCACGGACGAAGGGGAGGATCGCAACCACGGTCATACGGAAGGACTCCTCTTATGCTACACCCGTCTTCCCACCTTGAGCGTATCTCCGCAGCACGTTCACGTCGGGTCTCCAGTTGGGACCGCACCGGCGCCAACGACGACTGCATTCGCATTGAGCCGGGAGAAACCCGCGTGCTCGCGGATATTGCCGGACCCGGACGCATCACGCACCTCTACATGACGATGATTCAGCCGCATCCCCTGGACTTTCGCGAAGCGATTCTACGTATGTTTTGGGACGGTGAAGAGCATCCGAGCGTGGAAGTTCCGGTCGGGGACTTTTTCTGTATCTCTAACTGTACGGTGCGGAGGTTTTCGTCGGCGCTCATGGCGATTCACCCCGGGTCGGGTTCAACGGATCACGGGTTGAACTGCTATTTCCCGATGCCGTTCGCTACACGAGCCCGAATCGAGTTGGTGAATCAAAGCCAACGCGTGTTCGGAGGAGGGTTCGGCCGGCTCTGGTATCACATCGACTACGAAGAATTGGACTCCCCGCCGCCCGACGACGCAGGCCGGTTTCACGCGCAGTGGCGGCGCGAATGCCTCACGAAAGTCCATGATGCGCCGTTGCTGCCCAAGCGGGCCTCGTATCCGCGTGTCAATGCATCCGGGGGGGACAACTACGTCATTCTCGAGGCCGAAGGCCAGGGGCATATTGCCGGGCTGCACCTTCAGGTGGACAACGTCGCTGGGGGGTGGTACGGCGAAGGCGACGATATGGTCTTCATTGACGGGGAACCGTGGCCGCCGTCGATTCACGGAACGGGAACAGAGGAGGTCTTCGGGGGCGGGGCGTGTCCGAGTCACGAGTATGCGGGACTCTACACCGGCTTTCATCTCGTGGAAAACCTGGGCGGCGAGACGTTTAAGGGCAAGAATGCCATGTTTCGTTGGTACCTGCATGACCCGATCCGGTTCAAGAAGTCGGTGCGAATGACGATTGAACACGGACACGCAAACGACTTTGAGAACGACTACGCGAGCGTAGCCTATTGGTATCAGCGAGAGCCGCATGCCGCGTTTCCCGCTATGCCGCCCCTGGAACTGCGGAGACCGCTGTTTCCAGAGACCTACTACCGTGCATGCGATGATTTTGCGCGGTTGGCGAGTATGCAGGTGAAATATCAGGATGGGTTTGTGTTTGAGAGCGCGCCGGTGCCGGAATGGCATAACCCGTTGCGTGAGCCCATCGCGAAGGCCCACGAACTGCTGTGCGGAAACGAGTACGTGCAGGCTCAAGAGCAACTAGCAAGATTGGTGGCGACAGTGCAGGAGTATGGAGAGGAATTCCAATTCTGAGCCCGGAGAATGGCGAGCATGCAGGAAGGGTAGAATAGTTGTCCGGTTCCAATTTGACTCAATAGCTGTAAGTTATTGTTTATAAATAAGTTAAGTATAGTTCGGCAAGAAATCGATTTGAGGTGGGTGTGCACGGGCAAGAAGTCTTCTGGGCTCTGCGCTGCTACTTTTTGCGTGTTTAGGAGCCGACTTTAGGATTGCCCAGGCAAATCTTGATGTACTATTGACTGCGGTAGGCGTTTCTGATAAACTCACCGGGTCTGGTGTACGTGGAGTGGGGGAGCGACTCCCCTCAAGAGAATAGTATCTGTTTCTGTATCTTGCGCAACCGCTATATCCATCGAAAGCGATCTGATTCTAAAGGCGAAAGGAGGGATGCTGTAGGCTGAGGGAGCCCCTTTGGGATCGCAGGAAAAGATGTGAACATAGATGTGTGAAAGAACCTCAGCGTTACGTAGGTAATTCTGCGTAGCTGGATGTGAGGCGGCATACGCCTCAAAGATATAGGAAGGAGATCTAAATCAATGAGAAAGTCATTGATGATTGTTCTCGCAGCAGCTTTGCTGGTTGCGGTTCTGCCTGCAGCGGCGGAGTTGCAGAATGTTCAGGTGGGCGGCTCGATTCAGATTCGCGCCAACTACTACAGCAACTTGGTTCCGAACAGCGACACCGTCGGTCCGGGCGCTCTTGGCGCTACCCAGATCATCTGGCCGGCGTTCTTCCTGCCCCGCCGCGCGATCGGCTCCGGCGCCTTCAATGGCAACGGCGTCCTCAGCGCGTTTTCGTGGGACGAGGAGAGCAATGACCTTCAGTTCGTCGAACAGCGCACCCGGCTCAATGTGAAAGCCGACTTCACGAATGAAGTCTCGGCCTTCATCGAGCTGGACAGCTACGACATCTGGGGCGAAGATTTCCGCTCGGATTACATCACGGGCGGCGATTTCCGCGCCGTGAGCAACGATGACGTCGAGATCTACCAGGCGTACATCGAAGCGAACGAAATGTTCGGTCTGCCGATTCGCATGCGGGTTGGCCGTCAGGAACTCAGCTTCGGCAGCGAATGGCTGATTGGCGTGAATGACGCCCGCAGCCAGTTCCGCGGTCTCAGCTTCGACGGTCTTCGCCTGACCTATGCCACCGACATCCTCAGCGTCGACGCGTTTGCGACGATCCTGGCCGAAGGCGGCGTGGGCGAGCAAGACGGCGACGTAAACTTCTACGGCGTGTATGCCAGCTACAAGGGTCTTGAGAACATCTCTATCGACGCTTACTGGCTGTGGCTGCGCGATGCTCGCAGCTTGAACGACACGGCAAACAACGCGATCCTGGAGTTCTGGGAAGACGTCTTCAATCTGGATGACTACGACGTCACCAATCTCCACACTGTTGGCCTCCGCGGAGCCGGCACCGTTGGCGCGTTGGATTTCGAAGCCGAGGTTGCCTACCAGTTTGGCGATGCTGACCAAGTCGGGTTCCTGTTCAAGCCGTTCCAGTATGGCGATGATGACGCTGATTTCGAAGCGTGGGGCGCAAACCTTGAAGTCGGTTACACGTTTGACTTCACCTGGACGCCTCGTGTGTTCCTCGGCGGCGCCTACTTTGATGGCGAAGACAACCGCGACCTTTCGTTCGGCGAATGGATGAACCCCTACTATGCGTTCAATCCGAAGTCGAGCGTGAGCTTCAACCGCCTGTTCTCGAATTGGGAGTACAGCGAGTTCTTCGACAATAGCGACCTTTCCAATGCGTGGATCGCGCGCGGTGGCGTGAGCGTGAAGCCGACGGAATCGGTCGAAGTGTTGTTGGCCGTTTCGTACTTCGAGACGCTTGAAGAGTTCGATCAGCCGGCGTACTTCACGTTCGGCAACTTCAAGGTACCCCTGGCTCCGGCGCTTTCCTTCTGGACGCAGGAATCCGATCAGTACCTTGGCACCGAAGTCGGTCTGTATGTCACCTATGACTACAGCGAAGACCTGCAGTTCAAAGCCGGTTGGGCGCACCTGTTCACGGGTGACGGCCTGAGCGACGGTAACTTCTCGTCCGGTAACGGCCTGCTGTTCAATGGCGGCACCGACGACAAAGACTCCGACTACGTGTTTGTCGAAACGAAGCTCTGCTTCTAATCGATTACGAGTCTAGGAAAGCCCCCGCGGGTTCGCCTGCGGGGGCTTTTTTTGCTCACCTTGCCCGAATTAGATGTTCATGGCTTTGTTAAGGCTCTATATTTCAATAACTTATAACGAAATTGAGCGAACCTGAACAGTCTGCGGTAATCGCTTGACAAACACTTCTAGCCCTGCTAAACTCATCCCGTTTCATGGGGTGCCTATTCGGGCAAATAGTCTCTCCCACTTGTTAGGACTTTTCCATCAGGAGTGGTCTGACTACGAAGGAGGAAAGGAGGGATGAGTTCAGTCTAGCGGTGACATACCTTCGAGACCGCGGCAATTGATGTTAAGCAAATAGATGTGTCTGATGAACTCAGCGTTACGTGGGTGTTTCCACGTAGCTGGATGGGAAGCGGCCAAACCCGCTTCATAGATATAGGAAGGAGACTAAGTCAATGCGTAAGTCATTGATGATTGTTCTCGCAGCTGCTTTGCTGATATCGGTTCTTCCGGCATCGGCCGAGTTGCAGAATGTTCAGGTTGGCGGTGAGATTCGCATCCGCGCGACCTATTACTCGAATTACGTTCCGAATTCCGACGTGGTTGCCCCGGGCGCGCTTGGCGCGACTCAGGTCATCTGGCCGTCGTTTTTCCTGCCCCGCCGCGCGATCGGCTCCGGCGCCTTCAATGGCAACGGCATCCTCAGCACGTTTTCGTGGGACGAGGAGAGCAATGACCTTCAGTTCGTCGAACAGCGCACCCGGCTCAATGTGAAAGCCGACTTCACGAATGAAGTCTCGGCCTTCATCGAGCTGGACAGCTACGACATCTGGGGCGAAGATTTCCGCTCGGATTACATCACGGGCGGCGATTTCCGCGCCGTGAGCAACGATGACGTCGAGATCTACCAGGCGTACATCGAAGCGAACGAAATGTTCGGTCTGCCGATTCGCATGCGGGTTGGCCGTCAGGAACTCAGCTTCGGCAGCGAATGGCTGATTGGCGTGAATGACGCCCGCAGCCAGTTCCGCGGTCTCAGCTTCGACGGTCTTCGCCTGACCTATGCCACCGACATCCTCAGCGTCGACGCGTTTGCGACGATCCTGGCCGAAGGCGGCGTGGGCGAGCAAGACGGCGACGTAAACTTCTACGGCGTGTATGCCAGCTACAAGGGTCTTGAGAACATCTCTATCGACGCTTACTGGCTGTGGCTGCGCGATGCTCGCAGCTTGAACGACACGGCAAACAACGCGATCCTGGAGTTCTGGGAAGACGTCTTCAATCTGGATGACTACGACGTCACCAATCTTCACACTGTTGGCCTCCGCGGAGCCGGCACCATTGGCGCGTTGGATTTCGAAGCCGAAGTTGCCTACCAGTTTGGCGATGCTGACCAGCAAGGGTTCTTGTTCAAGCCGTTCCAGTACGGCGATGATGGCGCAGAGTTCGAAGCGTGGGGCGCGAACCTTGAAGTCGGTTACACGTTTGACTTCATGTGGACGCCTCGTGTGTACCTTGGCGGCGCCTATTTCGATGGCGAAGACAACCGCGACCTTTCGTTCGGCGAGTGGATGAACCCTTACTATGCGTTCAACCCGAAGTCGAGCGTGAGCTTCAACCGCTTGTTCTCGAACTGGGAATACAGCGAGTTCATCGAAAACACCGACCTGTCCAATGCTTGGATCGCGCGCGGTGGTGTGAGCGTGAAGCCGACGGAATCGGTCGAAGTATTGTTGGCCGTTTCGTACTTCGAGACGCTTGAAGAGTTCGATCAGCCGGCATACTTCACGGTCGGCAACTTCAAGGTACCCCTGGCTCCGGCGCTTTCCTTCTGGACGCAGGAATCCGATCAGTACCTTGGCACCGAAGTTGGTTTGTATGTCACGTATGACTACAGCGAAGACCTGCAGTTCTCGGCCGGCTGGGCGCACCTGTTCACGGGTGACGGTCTGACCGACGGCAACTTCTCGGCGGGTAACGGCCTTGCCTTCAACGGCGGCACCGACGACAACGATTCCGACTACGTGTTTGTCGAAACGAAGCTCTGCTTCTAATCGATTACGAGTCTAAGAAAGCCCCCGCGGGTTCGCCCGCGGGGGCTTTTCTGTATTCAGCGTGATATGCGGATTGCTGGCCCGAGGCGGTGGCGAAAATCTAGCGCACTGCACTCCGGGAATGCCACGCACACTAGGAGATGAACGACCCTCGCATCCGTATCGGACAGTCGGTCTTGATCGTTCTTACCGTCCGTAGCGTTCCCGCCGCACAGGTCTTCTCACGATGAAATATATCAAGGCCCCAATCCAATGGGTCAGCGCGATCACGATAATCCAAACAATCTTGTCGTTTCCGGAGGATGGCTCGTTCATCGCGCAGTCGATTAGCATCCAAATCCAGAGAACAGTTCCACCAATTCCCATGGCGAATAGACACAGCCAGACCACCAAAAAGACTACCCCTCCGATCATATTCACCTCTCCCAAGTTCAAGCGCCTATGGCGCCGTTCCATTCCCCTAACCAGACTCTACGTTAGCATTACGTACCCGATATCTGATACAACGTTCTGCGCGACGGCACGGGCGGGGGCTCATTCTGGGCAACGCATCTATCTTCAATGCGGGGAGGAACCGCCATGCGCCGTGTAACTTACCTTGGTTATTCCAGTCTCCTTCTTCTCCTTGGTGCATTATCAACAGGATGCCAGACTGTCACTCCCGCAGTCGCGGTTCCGCCGCCTGCAACGCCCTTGACCGATGCAATGATGGTGCGGGACGCGTCATCCCACCGTGCCTCCAGTTACGACCATACCGGAGGCAATGTCGACTGGGTCATCGTGAAACCCGGCGAAACGAAGTCCTTTGCGGAAATCGCCGGAGCCGGCTGCATTAAGCACTTCTACTGGACCTACATCATCGAGAAAGAGGAAACCCGGAAGCACCTCTTCCGGGACCTGATACTGCGCATGTATTGGGATGGCGAAACGGCGGCCAGCGTTGAGTCCCCGATCGGTGACTTCTTCGGGATCTCGAACGCCACGCCGCGTCCAATCAAGTCACTGGGGCTTGTGGTCAACCCGGGAGCCGACTCGAACGACCTCAGTTGGGGACTGAACAGCTACTTCCCGATGCCGTTTGCCAAAGGCGCGCGCATCGAAGTTACGAACGAGGGACCGGTGGACCTTGGGATTTGGTATCACATCGACTATGAGACGTATCCAACGCCACCTGCCTGGATGAACACGGCTGGGCGCTTTCACGCGCAATTCCGTCACGAGCGCACGAAGGCCTACGCGGCTCCAAAGGGCGCAAACTCGGATGGGAAGGAGAACTACACAATTCTGGAGGCAACGGGCCGGGGAAGCCTCGCGGGTTACGTTCTGGGGGTAGACAACATCTCGGGCGGATGGTGGGGCGAAGGGGATGACATGGTCTTCATCGATGGAGAGACATGGCCGCCTTCGTTTCACGGCACCGGCTCCGAGGAAATCTTCGGCGGGGGTGCCTGTCCCAACGTCGAATACTCCGGTCCTTACACGGGGTTCCATCTCGTGGAAAACCGGGAAGGGGACAAGTGGTTTGGCAAGAACGCGATGTATCGCCTGTTCGTGAACGACCCCATTCGTTTCGACAAATCGATACGCGTCACGATTGAACATGGGCACGCCGACGACCAGGGAAATGACTACTCCAGCGTTGCCTTCTGGTATCAGAACGAGCCGCATGCGACATTCGCGCCATTACCGGCGAAGGACGAGCGCGCGCCATATGTGTACGGGACGGACCCGTGTATCGAAGGCGCGATTGAAGCCGAGAGACTGCTCAAGACGGCGGAGCATTCGAAGGACCCCGCTCAGGGAATTCGGTTCCCCGGCACCTGGAGCAACGCACGCTTTCTATTCTTCATTGCGAATGCACCAGACGATTTCATCACGCTGCGCGTGCCGGTCGAAAGCGACGGAGAGTACGACATCTCGCTATATCTTGCCAAGGCCAGCGATTTTGGGGTTTTCCAACTCAAGGTAGATGGCAAAGATGTAGGCGCGCCATTCGATGCCTACAACGGCGCGGGAGGTGAATCGCCCACGCACGTGGTACGAGCAGAGAACGTGCCCTTTGGAAGTCTGAAACTACCGGCGGGCGAACACACGTTCGAATTCCGGGTTGTCGGGAAGAACGACCGCGCGACAAATTACTACATGGGCATCGACTGCATTCTACTGAAGAGAAAATAGCCAACCAAGAAACACAAAATCGAACCACTGGCTTGCCAAATCCCGAGGCGGATTTCGCAAGCCTTAGAATCATCCTTCAAATACTGGCCACAATGTGGAGATCCATGCGAAACGGCTCAATGCCTCTCCGATGAACCCGCACTGAGAGTCGAGTCTATCGATTCAAGGACGTTCTCTCATATATTCGTGTCATTGGTGTGATTCGTGGCAGGTAGGATGGCAGTGTCCAACCACGAAACACACGAATCACACGAATGACACGATGACAGGAGACAGGAGACAGGAGAGGCTTTCCGTGCCGTTCCCGACCTCGGCACGATCGGAAAAGTTCGGAATTGAAGCGGTCAAATCCTTAACTCCACGAAGGAATTCTCTCGCCTCGAAACACTATTCGTGATGTTGGAATACATGTTTTGTTTCCTATTTATTCGTGTGATTGGTGTGATTCGTGGTGGGTAGGATGGAAGTGTCCAACCACGAAACACACGAATCACACGAATAAAACGATGACAGGAGACAGAAAGGTTTTCCGTGCCGTTCCCGACCTCGGCACGATCGGTAGAACTCAGAATTGAAGCGATGAATCCTTAACTCCACGAAAGAATTCGCTCGCCTCGAAACACTATTCGTGATGCTGGAATCCGGTTTCTTTTCCCTTTTTATTCGTGTGATTGGTGTAATTCGTGGTAGGTAGGATGGCAGTGTCCAACCACGAAACACACGAATGACACGAAAAACAAACAAGACAAAAGGCAGAGCAATTTCCCGTGCCGTTCCCGACCTCGGCACGATCGGGAAAGTTCGGAATTGAAGCGGTCAAAACCTTAACTCCACGAAGGAATTCGCTCGCCTCGAAACACTATTCGTGATGTTGGAATCCGGTTTCTTTTCCCTTTTTATTCGTGTGATTGGCGTGATTCGTGGTAACACGATATCGAAATTTCAACCCCTTGGGGGTAGTGGTTTGATAATCCTGTAATACTAGTCCATACTCCTGCTATGCGCAATTTTCGCGATTAGCTACTTCGGATCGCACCTTTCTGATTCTCGTGCGGTTGGTGGGATTCGTGGTAATCAGGGAGATCGAAGATGACTCAACGTTTCGCCGAAAGGGAGATCATCTACAAGGAGGAAAGCTACGCCATTATGGGTGCATGCTTTGAGGTGTACAACACCAAAGGGTGCGGCTTTCTCGAGTCGGTGTACCAAGAGTGTCTTGCGATAGAACTGGAGAGTCGCGCGATTCCGTTTGTGCTTCAGCCCGCGATCGAACTGGAGTACAAAGGGCGGAGGCTCGTGCAGACATTCAGGCCGGATTTCATCTGCTTCGGGCAAATCATTCTGGAACTTAAGGCCCTATCGCAATTGTGCGATGAGAACCGCGCCCAGGTGCACAATTACCTCCACGCGACGCAATACCGGCTTGGCCTACTCGTGAACTTTGGTCACTACCCTCAGTTGGAATACGAGCGTATTGCGCATTAGGGAGTCGAGGTCAGCGTTGTGGATGCGCTACTTCATTACAGACGTCGTGTGATTCGTGGTTTGACAATAGGAGCGGCGGTTTACAGAATGCCTGCATCTATTGGGAGAGACTGCCATGACACGTCTATTCTTGTCGTCCGTTCTGGGGGTGATGTTTGCCGCAATCGCGTTCGGACAGGAGACGCCGAAACCCGTCGTTACGCCCACATTGCAGGCGGGTGACGACGCATTCATTTCGCGGCAACAGCAGGCGTTCCTCGATGAGGTAAGCAGAACCCTTGAGGCTTGTCCGCCGGCATATCCCGAGCCGCGCGAGCGCACGCTGGCCTTGCGCTTGATCGATGCGGTCTTGCACGACACGCATTCCCCAAACCGCGAACCGGTGCAGCAGTTCTTTCACGCGCGCATTTCGCAAGCCGCGGACCAGATAGAAAACACGCGCGTAACGGAGGGGCTGCGCATTTGGAAAATCTACAACCATGGATTCGTTGTGCGCACACCCTCCATCACCGTGGCGTTCGATTTGCATCGCGGCGCGGCCAAGTTCCGTTGGGACAAGCCGGATGGAACGCGTGAGCGCGTTGATTCGCCGAATTTCCCGTTCTCCGTTGAATTGGCGGAACGAATCGTGAAGCAATGCGATGTGCTTTTCATCAGTCACGAGCACGGCGACCATGCAGACCCGGCAGTCGTCGAATTGTTCATCAAACAGGGTAAACCCGTAGTCGCGCCGGACGGAGTATTAAAGTCCACACCGCTCCATGAAAGCATCACGCATCTGAAGCGAGATGCGCACACAATCCAGAAACTGCCAATCCAAAATGGCGCGCGCGAACTTGAAGTCGTCGTGTATCCCGGTCAGCAGTATCAAAGCGGCGGTGTCGAGAACAATGTCACGCTCGTGATATCGCCGGAAGGCTATTCCTTTGCGCACAACGGCGATCAGATCAACGATCCCTATCCCGAATACCAAAAGGACTTCGAGTGGATCGATGCGGTGAAGGAACATCACCGGGTTGACGTATTGATCACGAATTGCTGGACCAACGACCTGCTACGCATGGTGCGAGGATTCAACCCGCAACTCGTGATACCGGGTCACGAGAACGAGCTTGGACATCAGATGAACGATCGAGTTCCGTATTGGATGGACGAATCGTATCTTGGACTCAACTTCAGTCAAGTGAAAGCCGAGTATCCCACAATTCCGCTGGCGTGGGGCGAATCGTACGCCTTCGTGCCGAAGCGTTAAGCGAGAAACACAGGGTTTCGCAAAGAACTTAAGCGGTCTATGGGACCCATGGGTCCCATGAGCCTGCGAGAGCATCAAGACCGGGCGCGCGCAAACAAGTTCCGTTTATGGCTGTGCGACCGTTACGCATCGCTGCCTTGCGCCTCGACTGCTGAAATCGCGGCCATGTTTATGGCATCGATTTCATTGAACCCGCCGTATTGCAGAATCTGAACCGGCTTTCTCATACCCAGCAATACCGGCGCGATGACTTCTGCATTCCCAAGCCGTTGAACGAGTTTGTAGGCCGCGTTGGCCGAGGACAAACTCGGGAAGATCAACACATTCGCGCCATTCTTAAGGCGGCTGAACGGAAACTTCTCCTCAAGAATGCTCGGCGTTACCGCCGTATCCGCCTGCATCTCGCCGTCCACCATTAGGCTGGGGTCGCGTCCACGCACCAATTCTGCCGCAATACGCATCTTCTCCGACTCATCATAGCGCGCGCCGCCAAAATTGCTGAACGAGATCATTGCGATCCTCGGTTCGACGTCGAAGCGGCGCGCTTCCTTCGCGCACAAAATGGCGATGTCCGCCAGTTCATCCGCGGTCGGCATCACGTTCATCGTGACATCGGCAAAGAAGTACAACCGTTCCTTCGTCGCGATGATGCTCATCGCCGCCACGCGCTTCACGCCAGGCCTCGGCCCGATCACTTCCAACGCGGGACGCACGGTGTCCGCATAGCTGCTGGTCAAACCGGACACCAAACCGTCGGCCTCGCCCAGATGGACCATCATCGCTCCGAAGTAATTCCGCATAAGCATGAGTTCGTGCGCCCGCTGCATCGTAACGCCCTTGCGCTGACGCATCGCATAGAACTCTTGTTCGTAATGGTCGTGTCGGTCTGTCTCCTTCGGATCGATGATGTCCACACCCTGAAGATTCAGACCCAGTTCCGCGCAAAGGCTCGAAATGCGTGTCTTAGACCCCAACAAAATCGGATGCGCAATTCCTTCGTCGAGAATGGCCTCGCACGCCTTCAAGATAGGAGGATGATCGCCCTCGGGGAACACAATGCGCTTGGGCTGCTTGCGTGCTTTGTTAATCACGACGCGCATCACCTTGCGGGCCAGTCCCAGTCTTGCCTCCAGTCGTTCACGGTATTCATCGATATCGATGACCTGACCGGCAACGCCGCTCAACATCGCGGCTTCAGCCACCGCCGCGGCTTCCCACAGGAGCACGCGCGGATCGAAAGGCTTCGGGATGATGTAGTTGCGCCCAAACTGCAGACGGTCTACCCGATACGCCTTCATCACTTGGTACGGCACGGGTTCCTTCGCAAGCTCCGCCAACGCGCGCGCGGCGGCGATCTTCATTTCGTCGTTGATGGCGCGCGCCCGCACGTCCAGCGCTCCACGGAAAATGAAGGGGAACCCAAGCACATTGTTGATTTGATTCGGATAGTCGCTGCGGCCCGTCGCCATGATCAAGTCGCTGCGCGCTTCCGTGGCCTCCTCATACGTGATCTCCGGGTCGGGGTTGGCCATCGCGAACAGAATCGGATCCTCCGCCATAGACCGCACCATGTCCTGTGTAACCTGGTTCGCCTTCGAGAGACCGGCGAACACGTCCGCGCCACGGAACGCATCCTCTAACGTGCGCGCGTCCGTATCCGACGCAAACGCTTCCTTGTACGGATTCATGCCGCTGGTACGTCCCTTGTAGACGACACCCTGGCTGTCACAAAGGATGATGTTCTCGCGCCGCACGCCGAGCATGATGTAGAAGTTGGCGCACGCGATCCCCGCGGCTCCCGCGCCGCAGAACACGACCTTCACGTCCTGAATACGCTTGCCCACAATCTCAAGCGCGTTGAGTAAACCAGCCCCAGAGATAATTGCCGTGCCGTGTTGGTCATCGTGAAAGACGGGGATGCCCATCTCGGCTTTGAGTCGTTCCTCGATGTAAAAGCATTCGGGGGCTTTGATGTCTTCGAGATTGATGCCGCCGAACGTAGGCTCCATGAGTTTGACGGCGCGGATGATCTCGTCGGGATCGTGCGAGTTCAGTTCGATATCGAACACGTCAATATCGGCGAAACGTTTGAAGAGGACGCCTTTGCCTTCCATGACGGGTTTGCCCGCGAGCGCGCCGATATCGCCCAAGCCGAGCACGGCGGTGCCGTTCGACACCACCGCGACGAGATTGCCTTTCGAGGTATAACGATAGGCATCGTCCGGGTTCTCCTGAATCGCGAGGCAGGGTTTTGCCACACCGGGCGTGTAGGCGAGCGAAAGGTCGCGCTGAGTCTGACAAGGCTTGGTCGATACGACTTCGATTTTTCCGGCGCGTCCCCGGCTGTGATACTCGAGTGCGTCATCTCGCAACATCATGGCTGCCCCTCTCCTCGTCACCCCCATCCGTCCGTCACCAAAGACGCCAGGCAACTGCATTGTACTGCGTCGATAGAGGGGAAGGGAACAACTGGATTGGGCAAAAGAAAAGGCCCGAGGGTTGTCCCTCGGGCCGTATTCATCGTAGCGCTCTGCATTCCAGAGCGCGTTTTCGCGAGATTTACTTGGTCGCCACTTTCACGGCTTCCTCGGGTGCCGGCGCGGCAGCCGTCTTCTCTTCGGGCATGAGTACCGAGTCGAGGGCGTAGATCATGCCGTTGCTGGCCACTTCCGTGCGGACCACTTTCGCGTTACCAATGCTAACCGTGCCGCTTTGGCTGCACGTGCTGACGGGCAGTTCCTTTCCATCGCCCACTTTCGTCGACGTCAGCTTCTTGAGGTCTTCCGCCTTCACCACGCCCGGCACGATGTGGCGGGCCAGAATGGCGCGCAGCTTCTCTTTGTCCTCAAGCAAGGCCGTCAACTGTTCCGCGGGGATCTTCTTGAAAGCGTCGTTCGTGGGGGCAAACACCGTCTTCGGCTCTGTGCACGAGAACGATTCCGTCACGCCGGCCTTCTCGGCGGCAAGCATGAGCGTCGAAAAGTCTTCATGCGATTTCGCTACCGAAAGGATGTCTTTGCCCTCGCAGCACGCGCCCTCCGCGGCCTTGGTCGCGCAAGCGCCTGCCGCTTTGCTTGCGCAAGCACCGGCTTCAGCCGTCTTGGCCGCCGAGCACGCCTCGCCGCTTGCAGACTTCGAGCACGCACCGGCTTCAGCCGTCTTCTTCATGGAGCAGGATTCGCCGCTCTTATTGACAGCGGGCGTAGCCGCACCCTGGGTCTTGCCTGACATCGGGCACGTACCGGCGTCCTTCGCAGCAGTGGCCTTACCCGCACAGCAGCCGCCTTCCTTGGAGGAGGCAGCCTGAGCGGTTTTCGCGGATTTCGAGCAAGTCGCGCCCTCCTTGGAAGAGCACGCCTCCGCGACTTTAGCACCCATCGCCTTGCGTTCCTTCATGGAACAAGAGCTGCCTTCTTTGGCCTTGGCAGCGCTCATTTTGCAGGTGTCGCCTCCTTGGCTCCCGAACGCGGACTTGATGGAGGCCCACCCATCTGGCGAGGCCGCGAGAAATGCGCCCGCCGCAATAACGGCTACAGCCAAGTAGCCTATAGGCTTAGCAATACGAATGATTGTCTGTTTCATGTCCGGATTCTCCTTGCGTAGACCGTAACGTCGTCACCAGGCGTTTCGGGGGCTGAACGCCCCACCTAGACAACATTCTCGACCCGGTCCCCATTCCTCAAAAAGTGATGAGAATAGGCACCTTCAACGTGTAGCAATTGATTCCTGCAACTGCGAAATTCATGTCAAAAAAAGACTAAAACCAAGGTGAAGCGATTCGGGCAAAGAGTATGCCGAATGCGTCCGCAAGGAGGTCGCCCGTGCTGGCGATGCCTCCGCCGAGCGCATCGAAGACTTCCTTGGCGATCCCAGCGCCAAACGAGAGCGCCGGGCTGAACCAAGCGATACCGAAGCTTGCCCAGAAGTGAAGGATTTTGTCGGGAGGAAACATGGCGCGACCGGCTCCTTACGTTATAGACAAGAATGAGTATGCGCGAGCGGGCGGGGCGGACACAAGGCAACCTGCAGTGTGTTAGAAAGCGAAGGGGTGAAGCGCCGGTACGCTTACCCCTTCGCGGCTTATCGACAGACTATTCGGCGTTGACGGCGACGATCATGAGTTTGCCGGGTTCGTCGCTCTTGGCGGTTTTAAAGTCGAATGCAACGGTCTGGCCGACGGTTTGGTCTTTGGCGCTGGCGCGCTGCGCAATCTTGTAGGTTCCACCGTTTGCATTGTTGGGCATCTTGAACTCAACGGTTGAGCGCCAAGTCCCGTCTTCGCGATGGAGCTTCTCGTCGGAGAGCTTTCCGATTTCCTTGTCGCCCTGGCTTAGAACGCGGGTTTCCTGCACGTCGACACCGCTGGTGCCTGCCCCGAGGACAGCGTAGTCAAGCGTAGCGACGACGGTTTCGCCGGGCTTGGCACTTGCAGGTTCGATAGTCGCGCCCTTGGGCACCATCTTGAACCCCTGCTCGGACTTGTAGTTGTTTTCGGCGGCAGTCTCTTCCGCAGTCCGCATGCGGCGCGCTTTCACCTTGCCGACGCCGTACCCAGCGAGCGCGCCGACGGCCGCTCCGATGGCGGCGCCTTCCCACGCATGACCGGATTGGTGTCCGATAATGGCGCCGGCGGTTCCACCAAGAACTGCGCCGAGGCCGGTGGATTGACCGGTGGTTTCACATCCAATGGCCGCCAGCGAAAAGGCGACGAGCGCGATGATGCTGTTGCGAGTAGATTTGCGGTGCATGGCCCTGAATCCTCCTCATTCGGAAGCGCGCCTAACGGCGGCTTCTCCGTAGATGTAACTCTTACATTATCTGACTCATTCCACAAACGTGGAACAGCTCAGTTGGAAATCTTCTCGCTATGAGTCTTGACTTGAATTCCCTCGAGAATATTCGGTTCTTCTTTCTTCTTTTCGGGTACCGGCGTCACGTTGTCCGGGGTTGCCGGAGTTACTTTGTCCGGGGTTATAGGTTCAGACTTGACCGTATCCGGTTTGGGTTTCGGTTTTGGCGGTTCCGGCGTGGCAGCAGCCGGGGGAGGAGAGGGAGCCGGCGTATTGGGCGTGGTTGAAGACGCGGCCAACGCTGCGGCGGCAGACCCATTCTGCTGAGACGAGGTGTCTGGCGCAGGGGCCGGCGCCGGAGGGGTGGCAACCGGTTCGGGGTCGGTTCCACGCTTCTCAAGGAAAGCGGCCATAGCCCCGCCGGACGCCTGGGTCCCGTCAGTTGACGGCGGCTCCGCCGTAATGATGGGTTGCGGCTCGGTGGGCGAAACAGGCTGCGGTTGCGGCGGCACGCTGGCCGTTGTTGTCGGATCTGCAGGCGCTGCAGGAACCGCTGCGTCTCCCGGCGCTGAGGCTGCGGTGGGAGTCTCGGGTGTCGTTGCCGTGGACGCGGTGGATGGGTCGGTGGACGGTTTGCCGCGTCCAAGCAGGAGAAACGCCCCAATGGCGATGAAAAGAACGGCGACGCCCGCCGTGGCAATAACCAGCACGGCGGTGCTGGACTTGCGGCGGGTCATACGCGTGCCGATCCCCGTGAGGACGGTCGCGCCTTTCTCGTAACCGGCGACAGGGCCGAATGCGGGGTCAACCGCGACGGTCTTGGCAGATTCCATCTGGGTCTTTTCGGCGGTGGCGCGGCGGTACACCACGGCATCGCTGGATACCGCATGCGAGGCCTGTTCGAGGGCCTCTCTCATGGCGCGCGCCGAATCGAATCGGTCGCGGGGATGCTTCGCAAGGGCGCGGCGCAACACGGTGGTCAATTCCGCAGGAACGGGGTGCGCACAGACACGGTCGAGGGAAACAGGCTCAACGTTGAGGTGGCTGTGGAAGACTTCCGTGATGGTGCCCGTGAATGGAGGCGCGCCGGACAGCAGTTGGTAGAGCATGACGCCAACGGCGTAGATATCGGTAGCCGGAGAGACGGGGCCGAACGTCTGCCGGTCAATCTGCTCCGGGGCCATATATGTGGGTGTGCCGGGCCCGCCGGATCCCTCTTTCGTGACGGCGGTGGCGAACGCTTCGCTGTCTTCCAGGCGCGCGATGCCGAAGTCCATAAGCTTAGCTACCGTTTCGCCGGAATCGCTCTTGGTCACCAGGATGTTGCTGGGTTTGATGTCGCGATGCACGATGTTCTGGGAATGGATTCGCGCCAGAGCATCGAGCACTTGGATGGTCACGTCGATGCCGTCTTTCCACGTGAGCGCGTGCGCATCCGTCTGCGCATCATCCATAAGGGCGTCGAGGGTCTTGCCTTCGACATACTCCATGACGAGGTAGATATGGTCGCCCTCGTCCAGGCGGTCGTAGAGCGTCACGATATGCGGATGCGAACCGATGCGGGCGTGGAGCAGGCATTCGCGCTCGATACGCTTGCGCACCTCCTCGTTCCGGCAGAGTTCGTCGCGGATGCTTTTGATGGCAACCAGGCGTCTAAGACGCGTGTCCTCAGCGAGGTGCACGGTCCCCATGCCGCCCTGGCCAAGACAGTGCCGCAGGGTGTAGCGTCCAAGGGCGGCCGGTCCGTTCGGAGCGGGGCCCGAATTCGGGTCAATTGAGGTAGTCATCTATAGGTTGCCGTTTCGTTGCCGGTGGTACACCGTTTACTTCACCGCGTCCTGGCGACGCAGAACCATTGCGCATAACAGTAACCATAATACCCCTTGGAGGGCCAAGACGCCTACATCCTTGAGATATACCTTGGTACCGTAAGCGAAGCCAATCGTTTCAGGAACGAAGGACTCAAGCCACGAGAGGGCCGTGCGCTCGGGGTGCCAATAGAAGGCAGTCATGAGCATCTCCAGGCCCCAGCGGGCCGGGCTGACGGCCGCGATGGCCTTCATCACGCCGGGCATGCCCTGATAGAAGTCGGGGGCGAGCCCCCCCGAGAGGACAAGTTGGGGCAACACCGCGACGATGGCGAGTATCACCGAAAACTGGCCGGGCGTCGGGTCGAGGGCGCTGAGGAAGAGTCCAAGCGCAACAGACGCCCACGCCATGGCGACCATGGCGAGGTAGGCCCCGACAAGGTCGAAATCCCGCAGGCCGGGTTTGAAGCGGCAGATGACGATAAAGACGAGGCACTGAATGGCCGTGGTGAGAAAGAGGAAGGGCAGCTTTGAGCCGAGGTAATCCGCGATCTTCTGATTCGCCATGCGTTCGCGCTGGTAAATGGCGCGCTCGGTGGAGAGTTCGAGGCACGAGAGCAGCGTCCCCATGAATATGGCGGTCATAACGAACATGAGCAGCACACTGAGCGGCGTCGGGAGATTCGGGATGCCTTCGTGTTTCAGCGCGAAGACGACGTCTTCGGCAGGGCGGGGATCTTCGAGTCCCTTGGGCGACAGCAGCCCCTTCATGGTATCCCCGAGGTCGTAAGGTCCGCCGTGGATCTGTTGCGCGATGGACTCCTTGATCTTTGCGAGTTCGGCATCGTCGGGCAGCGCCGGGGATCGCAGCGACAACGTGACCAGGGCGAGTACGAGCGGGACCGCGAGGTAGAAAGCAATTTGCTTCAATGACGCGGACTTGATGGCGACGTGTCGCCGCGTGAGCGTCAGCCAGTTGCGCGGCGAGAATGGCCGCCACGGCGCGCCGCTCTTGCTCTTGCGCAGGGGCTTCTCCAATAGCGTGCGGTGCTCGGACGCGTTGGGGCGCTGCGACGCGGTGGCCTGGGCCTTTCCGCCGGTTTCGCGGCTGACAGCGAGCATTTCCTGCGAAGTCGGCGCAAGTTCGTTGAGCACGTGCTTGCGATACAGATCCGACTCGGCGTACTTGCGCTGGTAATGCGCGGCAACGGCATTGGGCGAACGATCCTGCTTGGGGTCCGCACCCTCCTGCAACTCGCCCTCGAGGATATCAAAGATGCGCGTTGCGCTTTCCAGCGGTTTGCCGTTCGAGCCGAAGAAGGTGCGCGCTTCTTCGGGAGTGCCGAAGAACACGAGGCGTCCACGCGACATGATCACCACACGGTCGAGCAGATCGAGGTTGTAGAGGATGTGCGTCGTGATCAGGATCGTCGTGCCGCGCCTCGCGAGGCTGCGGAAATGGTGCATGAGCTTCTCTTCGGTACTCGGATCGAGGCCCGAGGTCGGCTCGTCGAGATAGAGCAAGCCGGGGCGCGTGATTAGTTCGCACCCGATAGACACGCGCTTGCGTTGGCCGCCGCTGAGGTCGCGGATTCGGCTGGCGCGGACGTGAGAGAGTCCAAGCGTCTCAATGGTGGCGTCAATAAGCTCGTTACGCTGATCGAGCGACAAGTCGCCGGGCAAACGCAGTTGCGCGACATAATGGAGGCTGGATTCGACCGTGAGGTCCGCGTGGACAATGTCGTCCTGAGGCACGTAGCCGATGGTGGTGCGAAACATGTCGAAGCATCGGTACAACGGGACGCCATTCAACAGCACACACCCGTAGGATGGCGGGTTGTAGCCGTTGATGGCTTTCAAGAGCGTCGATTTGCCAGCGCCGCTTGGCCCAAGGAGTCCGACAAACTCGCCGGGGCGTATCGCGAGGGACACGTCGTCGAGAATTCGGATGGTGCGCGCGCCGTCGCGGGAGCGATTCGGAACTTTGCGGGTCAGGGCGATGCATTCGAGGGCAATGTCTTCGCCGCAATCCCGCCGCGACACGCGGAGACCGCCATCCGAAAGAAGTTCAAAGTGAAAGACCGTGCCGCCGATGGTGACGGCGTCGGTAGGTTCGAGCAGCGTCCTGGTGACGCGGCGTCCGTTCACCCAGGTGCCGTTGAGGCTGCCTTTGTCGGTGAGTTGGAGGCGGTTGCCGTTTTGAGGGGTGAGGACGGCGTGAAGGGCCGAGGCGCTGGATTCGAAGGGAAGCGGAATGTCGTTGCCTTCCCAGCGGCCAAGGTTCCAGGCAGACTTGCGCGGAATGTTGAGCGCAATCGAGCGGCCCTTGCTGGTCTGCAAATGAAAGCTGAAGTGCTTCGCCTGCGCGTTGCCAA
>JAIBAQ010000097.1 GCA_019695095.1 Candidatus Hydrogenedentota bacterium | reverse complement strand
TAACCGCGCTGGTATTCGAACTTGTCGACCGCTTTCATAAGGCCGATGTTGCCTTCCTGGATCAGGTCGAGGAAGGACATGCCGCGGTTGGTGTACTTCTTGCCGATACTGACAACGAGGCGAAGGTTCGCTTCGACGAGCTCCATCTTCGCGGCGTAGATCTTCTCTTCTTTCTCTTTCACGGTGTCGATCAGCGCCGTAATGTCGTCGGTGTTCAGACGCGCGTCGCTCTCGATCTGATCGATCTTGCGTTGGGCCATGAGCAAGCGGCGTTCGGCATCGAAGATCGCGTCGCGGTCAACGCCCAGCTTCTGCGCGGCGGACATCGAGCGGCGAAGCTGCACGGACATGCCGTGCACCTGCGCGGCGGTGTACCCCACTTCGCGTTCCACGCGATCGATTTCGTCGCGAGCCGCGGAAATACGCCGCTTCAAGCTCTTGATCTTGCGGGCGATCTTGAGAATCTCTTTGTTCTTCAGGCGGAACTCGCGGACGATATCTGCCTGTTCGCGACGGCATTCATTGACGCGGGCAATGATGTTGTCGCGGCTGCGGTCGCTAATCCCGTTGCGGCGAGCGCGCTTCTCTTGGTCTTCAATAACGACCTCGTACTCGGCCATACGGTCCATGAGGCCCTGAAGGCGCTTGAGGAACTTTTCCTGCTCCTTCGGATCTTCGATCTCGGTAATCTGTCCGAAGCTCAGGCGGCCGGCAAGAATACGGGCGGCGAGCATCTGCACTTCTTTAAGGGTATACGGCGTGCTCAGAAGCAGTTCGGTTAGCTCGTTTTCGGCGGCTTCGATACGCTTCGCGATGGCCACTTCCTGGTCTTTGGTCAGCAGCGGCACGCGCCCCATCTCGCGCAGGTACATGCGCACGGGGTCATCGGCTCGCTCCAGACGGCTTTGAGCGGCCTCGCGGCGCGCTTCGGCGCGGCGCTGCTCGCGTTCGCGCTGTTGCTGGATCTGCCGGGTCTCCGCGTCCACGCGCAAGTCGTCGACGATGTCGATGTCCATGCCGCTCAGCATGACCATCATCTCATCGATGTCCTCGGAAGTGGCATTCTCCGGGAGAATGTCGTTCAGGTCGTCGTACGTGAGCTTGCCCTTCTTCTTGGCTAGCTCCAGCGCACGCGCCTTGCCTTCCTCCGAGATGGCGCTTCGCTTCTTGGGAAGCGCGTCCGTGCCATTCTTCTGTTCGTCTTTCACCGTCGTCGTAGCTTGCTTGGACATAGCGTTTTTCTGCTCCACCCTCACTACTCGAGTTCTCTGGCCGACCATTTCAATTCCAGGGCTCAGACCGGCCGTCGTCCGTCAAACGGACTGGATACCCTTATCCAATCCCCGCGAATTGGATTCGGTTCTCCGGTTACGCCGCACCGAGCTTCTGTATTTCCCGATCAATGCCTACTTTTGTTGATAACAACTGACTTATGCGTTCCAAATCCCTTGAACGCTCTGCTTCTCGAATCTGTTCCTGAACGCGGGCTGACTTTGCCATCAGAACCTCGCGCTTAAGACTGCAAATGCGCTTTTCCACCAGCGCTTCCGCCTTGTCAGACGGCATAGGGGGCTGGTTGGCCGCGGCGGCAAACAGGGCCTGCGCTGCCTCATCCTCGAACCGAAGGCCCGATAGGTCGTTACCTGCCTTGCAGATGGCCCCGAGCACGTCCGCCACCGGCCCCTCACCCAACTCGACGCCTTTCAGACCCTCCCGTGCACGGTCACGCAGGGGTTCCACGGCCAGAATCGCCGCCAGGAACGCCTGGTCGTCGGGATGAATGGGTTTGCGCTCCGACGAAGGGGCACGTCGCACCTCTATGGAGCGTTCGACGTCGCGTTGCTGCAACTGCGCGGCAAACTCGCGGCGCACGTTCCATTCATCCAACTGCAATTCCCGGGCGACCAGTTTCAGGTACTCGTCAACCCGCATGGTGTCGTCGATACTCTGAACGATCGTAAACACTTCCCGAGCCACGGTCGTGCGGCCCTCAATCGTGCCAAGGCGGTCGCCATTGAGGCGTATGTAAAACGTCACAAAGTTCAGCGCCCCGTCGACCAACGCGCGGAACGCATCGCCTCCGGCATCCCGGATGAAGTCATCGGGATCTTTTCCGTCTGGCAACACCAGCGCGCGAACAGTCAATCCCGCTGCAGTCAGAATGGCCACACCGCGAAGTGCTGCCCGAATGCCGGCGGGGTCGCCGTCATAAACCACCACGACTTCCGGCACATACCGGCGTATGAGCGCGGCCTGTTCGGTTGTCAGTGCCGTTCCGCACGTGGCCACGACATTGGTGATACCCGCGTCAAAGCAGCGCATCAGGTCGAAATACCCTTCAACCAAAAGCGCCTGTTTGGTCTGGCGAAGCCCGTCGCGGGCCTCGAAAAGTCCATACAATACGCGGCTCTTCCGATAGACCGGGTTTTCGGGACTGTTGATGTATTTGCCGGGCGCCGTTCCCGTCAGATCCCGTCCGCCAAACGCGACCACGTTCCCCATCACGTCGCGGATGGGAATCATGAGACGTTCGCGAAACAAGTCGTAAAGGCCTTTATTTCCGCGCTTGGCCAAGCCCGAGTTCTCAAGCACGTAGTCCTTGATGTTCTTGGTGCGCGCCGCTTCAACCAAGGTCGTATAGCTGTCAGGTGCGTAACCCAGACCGAACTTCGCGGTGGTCGCGTCTTTCAGTGTGCGCGTCTTGAGATAGGTGCGGCCACGGCCGCCTTTGAGGGGATTCTTCAACAATTCCCCATAATATTGCGCGGCAAATGCATACAATTCGAGAATGTTGCGCCGCGCAAAGTCTTCGCGGCTTTCCCGTTCCGAGGGCGCAGGCAATTGCACACCCGCCCGATCAGCCAACTTGCGCAGGGCCTCCGCAAAGCTCAGTCCTTCAAAGTCCATCACGAAGGCCAGAGCGTCTCCCCCTTTTTCACAGCCAAAGCAGTAGAATTGCTGGCGCTCGCGGCTGACACTAAACGAAGGAGTCTTCTCGTTGTGGAACGGACACAGGCCTAGTAAGCGGTGGCCTGAGGGCTTGAGTTCCACAGCCCCGCCGATAATGTCGACAATGTCGATAGCGGCGAGAACCTGGGTAACCACTTCTCGGGAGTATTTGCCCAAGGGACTCCAATAAACTGTTGGTTATGAAATAGTTACGATTTCGAAGCAGAATGGGCGACACCTTTCCGCCACTACAAATCTGCCCAAAAAGGCAGACCCCTCCGCTGAGGTGTCAACCAAACGAGAATATACCACGTAGAGCACGGCAAGTCAAGGAAGACTTGGACGAAGGAGCAGACTAGAATTCTTTTTGCATTTCGCCATTTATTCGAATATAATTTGTACGTAAGTTCAATATACACCGCAAACCAAGTTCAAAAACTTGATTTATCGGATTTCGCAATTTAAGGAGAGCGACCACCAAGAATACCGCTTCCGATGCTGCCCACTTAGTGCCGTCTCGCTTCGGGCAGCGTCTCCCACAGTTTTCCCGTCGTCTCATTCACCACGCCCAGGAGGAGCTTTCGACAGTTCCTTGCAGTCGGGGTACAGGACTGAATCATGGGGAGTGTGAGCTATGCTGGCAAACAACGCTTTTGCCGCCTTCGCAACGCAGAGTGAGATCTGTCGATTCGATTCGCGTCGATTTCCATCCTGCAGATGAGATTCGGAAGGCCGGACTAGGAGCTACGAGCATGTTTTGGCCGGTCGTGGAGTCCACTACACCAATACAGTGAAGATAGGAGACGGAGAGACTCCTTTCTTTATGTATGAGGAAGTCGCGCATCAGGCCAACACGAACTCGACCCGCTATCCGAACCTTCCGATAACCGACTGAGAGCCGGCGCAGACTGCAGCCTTGGCGAATTGCGGCATCATGGGGAATGTCGTCTAGTACTCACCGAAGGTCACGCCGAAGCGCATGCCACACGCCGCGCACATGACAACCAATCCACCTATGTTGTCGATTTGCCGAGAGGATTACCAACAAAGTGCGCCAAAGGGGGTTTCTATGTTTAAAAAGTCTAGTTTGACAATACGGATACTTGCAGGGATAAGTATCATTATACTTGGCACTGTAGCCCTAGGATTCTCAGGCTGGTGGCAGGTCAAGCGAATCGCGGGGATCGTAGCGTTGAACGAACAAGGAACGCAATGCCAGGTACTGCTTGGAAAGGCAGGCTTTCTCCGCCGCGACATCATGGCACAACCCATCGACCTGGGAACTCAGTCCGAAGGTGCAGTCAAAGCGGATCTGCCCGCGAAGTGGCGTGAAAACAACCAGTCGCTGCGAGACTTGTTCGTCCAGATCGGGGCAAATCCGAAACTTACCGCCGCGGCATTGCAGCGAGTCGAAGCGGCCCAAGAAGCCATGACCGGTTACGAATCCTCGTTCGACGAGATGATTGCAGCCCGCCAATCGCGCGACAAGGCGTTTCAACGGCTGAGCAAAGCCGGCTGGAACATAACTTCAAGCATTGGGGAAGTGCGGCAGAAGACGCTTGGTCCGGCAATTGACGCCGCGAAAGCTTCGAACGACCCAGCGCTGCTGACGACGAGTTTTGGTCAAGACGCCGGCTTTACCACCAACATTGTGGAGCCGTTCTTTCTGTTGCGGGTTCGCGCGCTCTATCTGACGGCCTTCCCCACCGAAGAGTCGGAAACCGCCGCACAGAAGCAGGCCGAAACGGTGGCCAAAGGGGTCGAGACCTGGGCGCGCTCAACGAGCCAGGACACCCAAATGACTGCGGTAGCCACTTCAATTCAGAACGACATTCGCGAATACTCAGACGGATTGACCCAATTCCATGCGGGCGTCCAGAAACAGCAGGCTGCCGACGAGAAGATGGCGACGGCAGCCGCGTCGGTTGACGCGTGCATCAAAGACTTGGGAAAGGAGCTTCAACACGAAACGGATGCGATTATTACGGAAACCGTTCTGATCGCATTCGTTATGATGCTTGCGATTTCGCTTGGCGGCATGGTGGTCGCGATTCTGATCGCGCGCAGCATCAGCCTGCCTATCGCACAGATCATCCGCGAATTGCGTGAAGGCTCGTCTCAGTTGACGGCCGCGTCCAACCAAATCGCTCAAGTAAGCGAAGAAGTGGCATCCTCGTCGGCGCAACAGGCCTCGTCCATTGAAGAGACTTCCTCATCCGTGGAAGAGATCTCGTCGATGACGCGGCAAAATGTCGACAACGTGAGCGAAGCCAGCCATATCTGCCACGATTCGGGCGGCTCGGTGGGCAAGGCCCGCGCTTCCATGGAACGCCTGAACGAGACGATGGGCAAGATTCGCGCGTCCGCGCACGAAACCGCGAAGATCATGAAGAGCATCGACGAGATTGCCTTCCAAACCAACCTGCTGGCACTGAACGCGGCCGTCGAAGCGGCGCGCGCCGGCGAGGCAGGCAAGGGGTTCGCCGTGGTCGCGGAAGAAGTCCGCAATCTGGCGCAGCGGAGCGCGGAAGCGGCGAAAAGCACCGCCGCTCTGATCGAGGAATCTCGTCAAAACGCAGAGCTCGGCGTGGAAGCCACCGCAAGCGTGCAGCTTGGCTTGACCGAGATCGAACAGTGTTCGTTGCAGGTGTCGGAGTTCATCACGCAGATTCACTCCGCCACGCGCGAGCAAAGCACAGGTCTCGAACAAATCAATCTGGCGATTTGCGAAATCAACCGCGCGGTACAAGCCAACGCCACGTGCTCGGAAGAGTCCGCGGCCGCCAGCGAAGAAGTGAACGCACAAGCGGGCGCAATTGAAGCGCTCATCGTGAAGCTGGCCATGCTGGTGGATGGCGAGAAACGCGTGACAAAAGCCATGGGATACACGCCGGATCCCGGTTCATTCTCGGGCACTGGAAAGCCGAAGGCCCGCACCTTGGTTGCGCGCGAACAGCTTCCGATGGTTGCGGATAACTCGCGTCTGACATAAACACCATCATTCGTCCACAAGAGTCTTCCCCAAGGCTCACTCTCCAGCAGGGTACGCCCGGCAGCAATGCCGGGTGTGCCCCTGCGTGTGGAAGGTTGCCCGGTCCTCCACATTCCTGGCTGGTGCCTTCCCTCACTTCTTCCCGGCCGTTTTGCCTCCTCGTGTATCCGGGGCAATCGCAATGGAAAAAATGAGCATCCCCCACCCCGTCATTTCCGCTGCGTTCACAGCACTCCAGTATGCTAAACTCTCCCCTCGTATGTGGCGTTGCATCGGGCCGCGCCAGATTAAGGAGCACGACGTTTCGTGTATAAGAACCCCCATCTCGATTCAGGTCATGGCATTGCACGCAAACTACGCGATTTGCCTGGCAAGGCGCTTGTCATAACCATGGAAGCGCCATGGAACCTGCTCCAGGAACACGCCCCCTGGCACCCTCACTGGGTGCACATGGTTACCGACATGAATCGAGACACCGTTTACCAGGCCGCCGAACGTCTCCCCCATTGCGACATCGTCGTGGGCATCGGTGGCGGCTCGTGCGTGGACACGGCCAAGTACATCGCGTGGAAGCGCGGTTGCCGTATGATCCTCGTGCCCACCATCATTTCTGTTGACGCCCCCCTCACCAACACGATTGCCATCCGTGTCGACAAAACGGTTCAGTACGTGGGCGACATCTTTCCGGAAGAACTTCTCATCGACTACGACCTCATCCAGAAAGCGCCCAAGGAACTCAACCGGGCCGGCGCTTGCGACATCATCAGCATTCACACGGCTCTCTACGACTGGAGGCTCGCCCACGACCTCAACGGCGAAACGTATTCCGAGGAAATTGCGAAGCAGGCCAAGGAATGCCTGGACGAGTTGGACCGCAACGCTGAGGAGGTCTACAACGTCACGCCGAAAGGTATCGATACCGTCCTTGACCTGTTTCGGAGAGAAGTGGAGTTTTGCACGCGCCTTGGCTCAAGCCGGCCCGAAGAAGGCTCCGAGCACATCGTAGCCTATTGCCTCGAGTATCAGACGCGCCGCCATTTCCTGCATGCCGATCTCGTCGCCCTGGGCGTATTCATGATGTCGCGCCTCCAGAGCCACTCTCACGAGTGGGCGGTGGACCTCATGAAACGGCTTGGATTGCGCTACCGTTGCGAAGACGCCACCCCGCTGGAAATCTCTCAGTGCTTGATGAAGCTCACCGAGTTCAAGGCCTACGCCAAACTCTTCTACAGCGTACTCGACACCGTCTCCATCACCGGCGACTTTATCGATGACGCCATGTACGCGCTATACCGCTCGTGAGCGATAGTCCGGCCTAAACCGGCGAAAGATGCATGTGGCGCAGCCGCCGAAGACAGCGATATGAGCAAGCATTCGCCCCATGCTCGATTTGCTATTGCCAGATCCCACGACCCTACTGTCATTCCGAGCGAATAACCGCACGAGCACGGGTTTCAGTGGCAAAAGCAAAAGCCAAGCGAGGCCTTTTCTCTTAAGTGCCGTAGGCACGGCAGACTCCAGCCTGGGGTAAGATTCGCGTCACCGACGCGAATCGAAACCTCAGGTACCAGTCCCCACCCAACGTGAGCCCTGTAAGGGCGAAAGCAACCGTCGCGGTCCCTCTCTTACATCGCAGCAAGGGATCGGACAACGCCCAACTCGTCCTTACTGTCATTCCGAGTCCGCCTCCGGCGGACGAGGAATCTGGCAAGAGACAACTCATGTTCGTGTAGTCGACGGCCAACCAATTCACGCCATGCTGCGCCTCACGCGCAACCCACGGCATACACGTTGCGCTACCGGCGGTCGGACACTTCCTCGTAAACCAGGACCCGGCCTAAAATTGCCTCGTTCTCGCGCGAACCCAATTTCCACAAATTCCTGATCGACCCTGGACGCATGCCTTACACGTAAATCGAAAGATCGATTGCCGCACAATCGGCCATTAACCGGAGCAGAACCTTAACTGCTTCACGGGGGAAGACATGCAAAGGCAAAGCAAAAGGACCTGTGCCATAGCGGTTGTAGTGACGGTAGTTCTCTTCGTTACCGTTTCAGCGTACTTTGGGTTCTTCCGTTCCTGGACCGAGCCTGACACTCCTCCGCCACAATCGTTCACGCAGGCAGACAACACGACCGACGCCGGTTCTGAGGAATCTACGGAAGCCGGTGCGAAGCATAACCCTATCCGCGTGACCGGACATGTGTACGACCAGTCCAATCAACCTATAGCAAACGCGCTCGTAAAGTTCTCCGCAGACCCGAAATCCCGGCCGCTGGCTACGCTGCTCTCTTCGTCCGTGCAACAAGCAAACGCATACATTCATGAGGCCCGTTCGGACGCGACCGGGGCCTATACCATCGAGATTCTTCATGCGAACGTACTCTATTTTGCCTTTGCATCGAAAGACGGGTACATGCCGGAGGGCAACGATTTCATCGTTCCGGAAGAGGGTCTTAAGGGAGTCGACTTCGTACTTGGTCAGGCAGGATATCTCTCCGGACGCGTTCTAGACATGAAGCGCACCCCCGTGCACTTCGTCACCGTGCTGGCCATGCGCAGCAAGGATGGCCAGGAAATCGGCGGATGGGCCGAATCCAAACCTTCCGATGCGGAGGGAAACTTCGAGATCACGCAGATCGCGCCGGGAATCGAGCACAGGATCAGAATCCGCCATCTCCCGCCGGACGCAAAGGAAATCTACGGCCTCGGTATGGAGATTGCCCCGGAACCACCGCTCTTCGTCACGCTCGGTGCAGGGGAACGGCGCGAAGGCTTCGAAATCATCCTGCCTTGGGACCCGGAGCGGCGTGTCGCGGGCACGGTTCACAATAAGCATGGTAAGCCGATTGAGAATGCAGACGTCATAGCCACGTTTGACGAGAACCAAACCCCGCGCGCCGCGCCCTGCAAATCGGACACGGAGGGCCACTTCTTGATTAAATACATTGAGCCACACATGGACTCCGTCACCTTGCGGGCAACGCACATCCTCTACGAGTCAGCGGTAATTGAGCGGGTTCCCGTGGGTTCCGAGAACATCGATATCATCCTCCCGCCGCCCGACCGGGGAGACATCAATGGCGTGGTCCTGGACAAACAGACCCGCGAGCCCATAGCCGACGCAAGGGTAATCTTGCGCGCGGTGGACTTGTCTTCCGGCGAGTACTGGAAGGTACATCTCTCCCTGGGGCAAAACGTGGATATCGTCGAGCAGACGACGGTCACCGGGTCGAATGGCGAATTCACTCTCAAGAACTCGCGGACAGGCAACGCGAAAGTCCTCATCGTGGCGGAAGGGTACGGCCAATCGATACACACCATCCCTGTCGTGAAGGATTCGGGGGTTCCGGTCGAAATCCTGCTCGACGCGCAAGGAACGCTTGATGTCTCCATCCGCAAGACGGGAGACCTTTCTGAGTATCCGCTGGAATGGATAAGCTTGCTTCTACGCCCTGCGGGAGACTCCGATGCACGGTTCGAGATGAGCGATAGCTACTCCGAAGCAGACAACCAGAAGTATCAGAAGGACATGAAGACTACATGCGAGATGCCCGAACCCCATCTTAAAATAGCGCTGGCTCCAGGGTCCTATGACGTAGTCGCCACAATCAAGTCACTTGGAACGCAGGCAGAAGGAATGATGACCACCCGTATTGCTGCATATGCGACCGCCGAAGTGGTGTCGGGATCGACAACAACGCTCCGATTTGACATGGGAGGTTCCGGTGCCTTGGAAGGAACCATTGCCACTGCCATTGACGACGTCAAGTGCGTCCTGACCTTGTTGCCCGGGTCTGATGCCGCTGTCCCCGAAGGAATCGATCTGAGTTCGCCTGACGAGAATGGATTGGGAGGCAGACTTACGACAGTTACATCGCAAAAGACTGTCTACAGCAACCATTTCGGGCCAGGCAGCTTCGTCATGCCGTTTCTACAAGAAGGGAGCTACACGTTAGTCGTGACCTCCGAGCGAAAGGATGGCACAACCTACGTACGTGAGAAGCGGAATGTGACGATTCGCGCGGGTGAAAGTGTTTCACTGGATATCGGCGATTGAGCTCCGCGCTCGCCGAGTGCAACGAACTAGCGCATATATGTGAGGGAAACAATCGAGGGCCAAGCCATGTCCACCGGCGTTTGCGCAGCTCGCGTCGCCCGAACGGCATTCCCCTGCGGCTCCGCGCGAGTGCCAATCCCTTTCATGGAGACCCCTTGAATCGTCAAGATGCAAAGGGGGCTGTACCCAGAACGGAAGGACGCAGCACGGGACGCAGGCAAGATGCCTGCGACACATTCTTCCAACACTCGCAGAGATCGAGGGCAGGACCAAGATGGGTTACCGCTTTCGGGAGAACGACGGTAAAGGCAATTAGGGACGCGTAATCTGCACAGCCGAGGGCGGCTGCGCCACATATCCCAAACCCTGCTTGTGTGGGGCAGCCGCCCTCGGCTGCCGTTCGGCACCCCTTGAATCGTCAGATTTCAGGGGTGCACCCCCTGCATGAAAGATCGCTCAATCCGGGGCGCCCCCCCTTGCCCCGTCAAAACTGCATGGGGCTGCCCCATACGGCGACGAAATGTAGACTAAACCTGCGTCGATGGCGCAACGGCTGACTTCTCGCTACAAGCGACTGAAGCCACGGAACTTATACTCCAACTACCTGCGCAGACATGCCGTGTCGCACCGGCAACAGAGGCGGAGGCCTGGACGGGACACCCCCTGTGCCAAAGAGTAGGACGCCCCGTCCCGAGTGTGAACAGATGTGCCCTGTCCAGCTTCGTGGAAAACGTGCCGCTCCCATTTTCCTCACATCCACCCAAGCGGCGCAGTCTGTTTGACTTGCCATTCCGCCATATGCTACATTTCGCCGTTAGGTCAATTTGACCGCCGAGTCGGGCAGCACGTGAAAACGGCTTGAGCCCCCGGTCGAAGTGACTGGGTGGCCAGGCGTTTTTTATTGTGGAGACTCTATGTCACGGATGAGGGTGGGGCTCGTCGGATGCGGTAACATCGGAGCCGACTTGTGCATTGCGCTCCAGCGAGGGACTATCCCCGCGGAGATCGTGGCACTCACGGATATTGACGAGGGGCGCGCCCAGTTGCTGCGCAACTCGTTTCAGTTGAATGCGAAGATTTGCGACCTGGACGAGAACGCCTCGTCGATCGATTTCCTTGTGGAGTGCGCTCAACCGAGCGTCGTCAAGGAAGTTGTCGAAGCGGCGATCCGGCACCAGCACGATTGCCTCATTATGAGCGTCGGGGGCTTGATGGAGCATCCCGAACTCTTCGAGGCGTCGCGCGCCAACAGCATCCAGATTCGGGTGCCGTCGGGCGCGTTGTGCGGCTTGGACGGCGTACGTTCCGCCATGGAAGCCGGGTTGCATCGCGTCGTGTTGACGACGCGCAAGCCTCCGAAGGGGTTGTCGGGCGCGCCGTATCTCGTGAAGAACGGGATCGACGTGGACAACCTGAACGAGGCAATGGTGGTGTTCGAGGGGTCCGCGCGCGAGGCGTGCAGGGCGTTTCCGCACAACGTGAATGTGGCGGCGGCGCTGAGCCTGGCGGGCATTGGCCCGGACGAGACGATGGTACGAGTCATCGCCGATCCGCGAGCGACATGCAATTCGCATGAAATCGTCGCGGAAGGGGCGTTTGGCCATTTGAAGACCTTGACCGAGAACCTGGCTTCGCCGCGGAATGCCAAATCCAGCTATTTGGCATCGCTGTCGGCGGTGGCTGAGTTGCGGTCGGCAGCCGCGTACTTCGCGGCGCACCATACGGTCTAAGACCGGTTTCTGAGAGATCAAACGTTAAGACGTAATTGCGAACGTGATGGAGAGATGGACATGTACGCAGTGGTGACTACCGGAGGCAAGCAAGTGAAGCTTGCTCAAGGCGACCTTGTACGGGTCGAAAAAATCGAAGGACCGGTCGGCGACACGGTTGAGCTGCAAAGCGTCTGCCTGCTGGCGAAAGAGGACGGTCTTGTGGTCGACCCGAAAGCGCTCGAAAGCGCGAAGGTCGTGTGCGAGATCATTCAGCAAGGGCGTGCGAAGAAAATTCGCGTCTTCAAAAAGAAGCGCAAGAAGAACTACACGCGCACCCAGGGTCATCGCCAGTTGTACACGCAACTCAAAGTCCGCTCCATCGAGGCGTAAAGGAGATTATTCATGGCTCATAAAAAGGCAGGCGGCAGCTCGCGAAACGGTCGCGACAGTAATGCCCAGCGTCTTGGCGTTAAGAAGTTTGGCGGCCAGCCGGTTATCGCCGGCAATATCCTCGTCCGTCAGCGCGGCACACAGTTCCATCCGGGGCAGAACGTAGGGCGCGGCACCGACGATACGCTCTTCGCGTTGACGGATGGCGTGGTCCGGTTCCGGAACCTTCGCGGTGGCCGGCAGTGCGTGGACGTGGTTGAGGCGGCCGGCGAATAACGCCGACCTGCCCGACGTCTACTCATGTTTGTCGATCACGCACGTGTACGGGTCACCGGCGGTGCGGGCGGCAATGGATGTGTCAGTTTTAGAAGAGAAAAATACGTCCCTCGCGGCGGCCCCGATGGTGGAGATGGAGGCAACGGCGGGGACGTTTTTTTTGTCGCCGATGCGCGCCTGACGTCCCTCCTCGATCTGCAGTACCGCTCCCATTGGCGCGGCGAAGCCGGTGTTCACGGGAAGGGCAGCGGGTGTCACGGCCGGACGGGACTGCCTCTGGAAGTCCTTGTCCCCCCGGGTACTCAGGTCCTCGACGCGGATACAGGCGAACTGAAGGCGGACCTCACGGAACCCGGCCAGCGCTTCCTCGCCGGACGTGGTGGCCGGGGCGGCAAGGGCAATGCCCGATTCGCCACGTCGACTCAGCGCGCCCCCCACTTTGCGGAACGCGGCGAACCCGGCGAAGATGTCGAGTATTTGCTGGAACTCAAGACCATCGCCGAAGTCGGATTGGTCGGACTGCCCAATGCGGGCAAGTCCACGTTCCTAGCCGCCGTGACGGCGGCGCGCCCCAAGGTGGCTGATTACCCTTTCACAACCCTCTCCCCCAATCTCGGCGTGGCGGGTCTGAGCGACTACCGCACGTTAACCATCGCAGACATTCCTGGATTGATCGAAGGGGCCGCGCAGGGTAAGGGGTTAGGCCACGATTTCTTGCGGCATGTGGAACGCACCAAGGTATTGTTATTTTTACTCGACCTCAGTGACCCCGACCCAGCTGCAACGCGCGATCTTCTTGAAAAAGAACTGGCGGAGTACAGCCCGCACTTTGCGAAGCGGCCCAGAGTATTTGCGTTAAATAAAGCGGACATTCCGGAAAATCGCCAACGCTTCAAGGAAGTCGCGCCGTCTTTCGACAATCCATGGCTGTTAAGTGGCGCAACTGGCGAGGGTACTGTCGCCCTTCTTGAACATCTGTGGGCGGTGGTTGACCAGGTCCGCCGTGAAGAAGCCGGTATGGCCGTTCCCCAAGTTGAACACGAATACACGTATTCCGCACCGTTTACCATCGAGCGCGGACCGTCCGGGTTTCGAATCGACGGACCGGCAGCCGTGCGTGCGGTGCGCATGACCGACTTCTCCAATGAAGAAGCCGTGTCACATCTGCAAAAGAAACTCACCCAAATGGGGGTCATGAAGGCGCTCAAACGTATGGGGGCGCACGCGGGTGAGTCCATATACATAGGAGACGCCGAGCTTGAATACCATCCCGACTGAAGTACGAACGTTGGTCGTCAAGATCGGTACTTCCCTACTTACCGGGCCGACAGGGTTTGACGGCCGCGTGATGGAAGAAGTGGTAAAAGAACTCGCGGCGCTGAAGCGTGAGCGCTCCATCAATATTCTCGTTGTCTCGTCTGGCGCAATCGGTTGCGGCATGAATATCCTCGGCATCAAGGAACGCCCGAAAGTCTTACCGTTGAAGCAGGCCACCGCCGCCGTGGGACAATCGCGGTTGATGCACTACTACGAAGTGATGTTCGACCAGTACGGCGACGGACTCCACACCGCGCAAGTGTTGTTGTCCGCAGCAGACTTGGACGACCGGAACCGGTACATCAACGTTCGCAATACCATTCACACGCTCTTCGAATTGAAGACGGTCGTACCCATCGTGAATGAGAATGACAGCGTGACGACCGACGAAATCCGGTTCGGTGACAATGACACGCTTTCGGCAAGGATAGCGGCGAAAATCGGGGCCGACTTGCTCATCATCCTCAGCGACGTGGATGGTTTCTTTGACAAGAACCCGACCCAATTCTCCGATGCGAAACTCATTCCGCACGTGCCCCGAATTACCGACCAGATAGAGGGGCTTGCAGACGATACGCGCGCCGAGACGTCTATCGGAGGGATGAAAACCAAGCTCAGCGCGGCCAAGATTGCGTGCGCCTCGGGCTTGGTCATGGTGATAGCCAACGGCAATCGGAAGGGTATCATTCGCGACGTGCTGGAGGGCAAGGCCGTCGCCACGACGTTCGGGGCCGTGTCGGAAGCGATGTCGCAACGGAAGCGGTGGATTGCTTTCGGACGCTCGGCGAAAGGTTCGCTGCGAGTTGATGACGGCGCGACACGCGCGCTATGCGAACAGGGCCGCAGCCTCCTACCCGCCGGCATCACGGAGGTGGTCGGGGAGTTCAAAATGGGCGCGGCAGTGCGAATCCTGGATTCGAAGGGCCACGAGATTGCCAGCGGCCTCGTGAATTACTCCAGCGACGACATTGGCCGTATCAAGGGTTGCAAAAGCAGTCAGATCAAAGCCATTCTTGGGCACAAAGACTTCGATGAGGTCATCCACCGGGACAACCTCGTTCTACTGTAGACTTTACTTCACGCACGGAGATGGACGTCATGGGAACTACGCAGACCGAGAACACCGCGTTGCGCGAAGAATTGCAGCGCATCGGCAAACAGGCGCGCGCGGCCGCAAACGCCCTTCGCTCCACTTCGTCGGCCGTCAAGGATAAGGCGCTTCTGGAGACTGCCAAGCAGTTGCGTGCTTCCAAGGATTTCCTGAAGACTGAAAACGAACGCGATCTGGAAGGGGGCCGAGCCAAGGGGTTGACTGCGGCCATGTTGGACCGCTTGACGCTGACCGACGCGCGAATCGAAGCAATGGCCGTGGGCCTGGAACAAGTGGCGGCATTGCCTGACCCGGTCGGCGATATTGTCAGCCAGAATGTCCGTCCCAATGGGCTTCGGATCGCGCAGATTCGCCAACCGCTCGGCGTCGTGGGAATCATCTACGAAAGCCGCCCCAACGTAACGGCGGATGCGGCCGGACTCTGCCTCAAATCGGGAAATGCATGCGTACTGCGCGGCGGGTCCGAAGCAATTTACTCCAACCTCGCGATTGCGCGGGTCTTTATTGAAGCGGCCGACGCGGCAGGCGCACCGAAGCATGCTATTCAGATGATAGACACGACCGATCGTTCCGCGGTGGGCGAAATGTTGAAACTGGATCGTTATATCGACGTGATCGTGCCGCGTGGCGGCAAGGGTCTCATCGCCCGCATCTACGACGAGTCGCGAATTCCGGTCGTGGCTCATCTCGACGGTGTTTGCCACACCTACGTGCACGAAGACGCCGATTTGGCGATGGCCTCCTCAATTAGCATCAATGCGAAGCTGCAGCGGCCCGGCGTATGCAATGCCATGGAAACGCTCCTGGTTCATTCCGCGGTTGCCGGCGAGTTTCTACCTGGCTTGGCGAAGGAATTGGAGTCAAAGGGCTGCGAGCTTCGGGGCTGCGAGCGCACCCAGAAGATCATCGCATGCAAGCCGGCCACGGAAGAGGATTGGGTAACCGAGTATCTCGACAAGATTCTCTCGATCAAGATTGTCGATTCACTTGAGGAAGCCATCGAGCACATCAACGAATACGGCTCGCATCATTCGGATGCGATCGTGACGGACAGCTATGTCGCCGCGGAGCGTTTCCTGAACGATGTGGACAGCGCGACGGTCTATGTGAATGCGTCGACTCGTTTCACGGACGGTTTCCAGTTTGGGCTTGGCGCGGAGATCGGGATCAGCACGAACAAGCTTCACTGCCGAGGCCCGATGGCGCTCAAGGAACTGACGTCGCTCAAATACGTCATTCGGGGGTCGGGCCAGATCCTTGGGTAAACACGAACGCATAGGCGTGTTTGGCGGCACGTTCGATCCCATCCATGCCAAGCACCTCGAGATCGCGCGCGCAGCGCTCCAGCAGGCGCAGCTCGATCGAGTCCTGTTTGTCGTTGCCGCGCGTCCTCCCCACAAACGCATGGCGATTACCGCGGACCCGGAAGACCGTTTTGCCATGGTTGCGGCAGCGGTAGAAGGCGAACCGGCCTTTGAAGCGTCGCGCGTTGAGTTGGATCGCGAGGGTCCATCGTATACCGCCGACACACTCGCTGAATTGCATCGCCTGCACCCGGGCGCCCAATTCTGGATGATCATCGGACTCGATTCGTTGGTGGACCTGCCCAAGTGGCGTTCGCCGGAGAGCATCCTCTCGCAGGCGCGGCCACTGGTTGTACCGCGGCCAGGCAAGTTTACGGTGCCCAAGCAGCTTGAGGGGAAGTTCGATTGGCTCGACTTGCCTGAAACCGATATTTCGTCCACCGAAGCGCGCCGCCGTATCCAAGCAGGAGAGGCCTTAGACGATCTATTGCCTGACTCCGTTCGGCGCGTCATTGAACAACGAGGGATTTACCGTGCTCACTCTGTCCATCGCAAGGGCTGACGAGTACCTTGAGCTGCTTCGGGAACGTCTGCCCGATCACACGTTGCGACACTGCGTTTCCGTGGCGGGCCTGATGCAGCACTTGGCGCCGCTTCTCGGTATCAGCCTGGAAGGAGCCGTGACCGCGGGCTTGCTGCACGATTCGTGCAAGGCCATGAAGAAGGATGAATTGCTGGCGCGCGCCAACAAGTACGGTATTGAGTTGACCGAAGTGCATCGCGCCCGGCCTCAACTACTGCATGGACCTGTCGCCGCGGAAGAGTGCCGCCGCAAATTCGATCTTCAGAGTCCCGACCTTTACGAAGCCATCTACTGGCACACAACGGGTAAGCCCGGACTCAATCGCATGGGGCAGGCGCTCTACTTCGCAGACTTCTCGGAACCGTATCGCGTGCACGAAGAGGCGGCCATGGCGCGCGCGATTCTCGATGCACAGGGATTCGACGCGGCGCTGAAATTCGTCGCAGAAGCCAAGCTTGGGATTCTCGGGAAGAAGGGTCGCGAGATCGACCCTGTCACGGAATCGTTCTGCTCGTGGCTTGATGGAGAAAACGGCCGTGCCCACGAATGACACGTTCGAGGATCTTGCGCGATTCTACGATCCGATCATGTCTCATGTGAACTATGACCGCTGGTACCTGATTGCGGGCCGCATAGCGGATCTACTGCCACGCGGTTTCACTCACATCGACGTCGCGTGCGGCACGGGCACTCTGCTCAAGCGCTTGCGCGCGCTAGGCTGGAAGAGCTTCGGGGTCGACTTAAGTTTTGCCATGCTTCATTCCGGCGGCAAAGACGAGACGGACTGGCCGGTTGCAGCAGCAGACATGCGCGCCCTCCCCTTCCATGGTGCGGCACACTACGTGACGTGCCTGTTCGACAGCCTGAACTTCCTGATCAAACCGGAAGAGATGCGGGCGGGCATCCGCCAACTAGCTGACGCTCTTCGGCCAGGCGGGATTCTCTATCTCGATGTCGTCACGGAGCGAATGGTGCTGGATCATTTCGCGGGCCAGGAGTGGAACGAAGAGAACGACGGATTTACGACGACGTGGACTTGCGACTACAATCGAAAGACTCACACCGCAGCGTCGCATATCCGGGTGAATGGCGGACCGCCCAACACGATCTACGAGCGCATCTATGAGGTCTCCGAAATTGAAGACGCCATGCGCGCGGCAGGGTTGCAGGTGCTGGGCGTGCTCGATGCCGAACGGTGGCGGGCCGTTGGAAGGCGAACGCTTCGAATCGATTTCGTCGCGGTCAAGGGCGACGCGAAGAATCTGCAAAAACCGTTCAAGCGCATTGCGAGTGATGTTCTCGCGCTTCTGGCCTAGGAGCGCGGCAAGCCGGGGGGCAGTATGAGTTTCTCTCTGATCGTCGTGTTGGCATTGACTTGGGGTATTGGGCAAGCTGACACGTCCTCACCCCCCCCGATCGCGATAACGGCAGTTACGCCGAATGCGACATCCGTGCCGTGTTTCGCACGGTTCGAGTTGAACCTCGACCTGGCCGCGACCTTCGACAATCCCTTCGATCCCGCCGAGGTTGATGTGTATGCGATCTTCACTTCACCGGATGGTAAGACGCTGCGCGTCAATGGGTATTACACGCAGGCGTGCAAAGGCAATATTTCGCCGGAGTCGGAGACGATTACGCCGGTGGGTGAACCGTTCTGGCAGATTCGATTCGCGCCCAACAAAGAAGGAACGTGGAAGTATCGCGTCATCGCTAAGGATCGGACCGGCGAAGCTTCGTTGCCTGATGCGGAGTTCGCCGCAACGCCGTCCACATCTCCGGGCTATATCCGCAGAAACGCGCAGAGCCCGCATCTCTTCGCGTATGACAATGGACAACCGTATCTGCCTATTGGCGAGAACATGTGCTGGGGAAAGCTGAGCGACTACGACAATTGGTTGCCTGCGCTCGGAAAGGCGGAGGGCAACTGGATTCGAATCTGGTGTTTTCGTTGGAACTGCGGGTTCGAGTGGAGTCCGCTCGATAGGCAGTCGTGGGACTACGGAACGTTCCAAGGGCTTGGCCGGTATAACCTGGCCAGCGCGTGGCGGCTTGACCGGATTCTCGATACGGCCGAGCAGAATGGCGTCAACGCCATGCTGTGCCTGGGCACGTACGGCGAATTCACAACCGGCGGCTTCTTCAACGAAGGCATGTGGAACACAAATCCGTATAACGCCGCCAACGGCGGGCCTTGCGAGAAGCCGGAAGACTTTTGGACCAATGAGCGCGCGCGCGCGCTGTACAAGCAACGCTTGCGATACCTCACGGCGCGGTATGGATGGCGCACCAATGTGTTCGCGTGGGAGTTTTGGAACGAGGCAAATGCCCCGGAGCCGTGGGTGCGCGAAATGGCGCAGTACGTCAAGGGAACCGGTGCCGCGGAGCCTGTGGATTCTTTTGGACATCTGGTTTCCACGACATACGGCACGCCTGAGGTGTGGAACATCCCTGAAATCGATTTCACCCAGTCGCACCTTTATGGCGAGGCGAACCTGCTCGACGTGTCGCCGGTAATCCTCAATGATGCCCGGCAACACCGCGCATTTGGCAAGCCACACATTCCCGCGGAGTTCGGCATCGATTGGCGCTCGTCGGACGACAAGCAAGACACTGCGTTTAAGGGCGTCAATTTGCACAATGCCCTTTGGGCATCGGTGCTCTCGGGAAATGGCGGCAGCGCGATGATTTGGTACTGGGATTCCTATGTGCATCCCGGCCAGCTCTATCCTCAGTTCACCGCATTGCGCCGATTCACCGAGAACGTGCCGTGGCATAACGGTCCGTGGAGGCCGGTCGAGATGGACAAGCCAGAGATTCAATTGGAGAACGAAACATGGAGGGACATGTCCATCTCTCCCACAGTCGGTTGGGGTAAAAGCAAGGTTCCCGAGTTCGTGTTCGAGCCCAATAAGGACACAGGCGGGGACCCTCTCCCCTCTTTCCTGTATGGAACCTACAAACCCGAGTTGCGTGTGCCGCTCGTGCTGAAGCTGAAGCATGACCGCCCTTGGCGTTTCGATGTCCACGTAAATTCCGTGTGCACGATGGCGCGCCTACAGATCAGCGTCGATGGAAACGTTGTGCTGGATCACACGCTTTCCGCGGCCCCGCCCGAGAAAGACGGCGAAGCGCCGGAGTACGAGTCGACGGAATTGCGAACCGACTTCCCCTGCTATCAAGCCAAGTTCAACAAGAAGTACGGCGTGGACGTCCCGGCGGGCGAGCACACGATCACCGTGGATATTACTGACGGCGACTGGTTGAACGTGACGAGCTACATCTTCGGGAGCTTTCTCAGTGACCGACATCCCAAGATGAACTACTGCGGCCTTACCAACGGCCAAATCGCGCTTCTTTGGTTTCAGAACGCGGACAGCAATTGGCAGACCGCAAAAGCGGGGACAACAGTGACGCCAATCAAAGATGCTCGAACCATCTTACGTGGTTTGCCCGATGGCGAATACACCTGCGAATGGTTCGACACGTGGAAAGGCGAAGCCTCTGTTACGAATCGGGCAATGTCATCAGGGGGTGTTCTGCCACTCACATTGCCCGACCTTACCTCGGATGCTGCGCTCACTATACGCCCATAGTCTCCGCCCACATAAGGCTATTTGGGGGCGGGTATCTCTTTCTTCTCGTTGGGCGATATGCCGGCGCCTCGAATCTGCATGATGCTCTTCAGTCGATCGAACCAGAAGGGTGCTCCTAGCGACAGGGCGAAAGCGCTGATAAGCAGGCCCACGGCCTTCACCAACAGGGCTTTCCAGTCGTGCAGACGTATGCTTTCTCCCTTCCATCCCAAGGGAAGGCCTGCACTCATCAAGTCAGCCCGGGCGGTCTCTAAGGTCTTCACAGCGGCCTGGGTCTCGCGCACCGCTTCATTGTATTGATCCTTCGCGCCCTCCTCGGACCTTGCCGAATTCTTGGCGCGGTTCCTTCTCGAATCATCCTGTTGCGCTCCGCGTACACCACCTTTCCCACTTTCGCCGGGAGTTGCGGAACCGGTTTCAACGCGCACCGAAGCTGCTTCCACATTGGCCTTCTTGCGCGCGAGTTCTTCGGCAGTCTGCGCTTCTGCTACGCGCTTCTCCGCGAGTTCGACCATCTTCACACGGGCTTGAGGACTAGACTGCAGTTTTGACGCGATAGCGATCGAATCCACATTGGCTCCGATTACGACCACCAGCGAAACCGCCAACGCCAAGTTCTGCTGTTGGCGTTTGAACCAGCCGGTTGCGCGATCCATCGCGGAATCGAAGTGGGATTCCACGGCGCTGCGGAATTTCCCGATGTCGCCTTCTGCTTGACTTGCCAGCGCTTTGAGGATTCCCTTGCCGCGCCAGCCTCCCTTAGCCTCATCCAAACCGTCGATTGATTCCATCAAACCCTTAGAGGACGCGTCGGATTGCAGTATGTCGACAATCACCTGCCCAAAGGTCTCCTTCGGGATATAGGACGGCCATTGATCGGTTCCCTTGCTGAGGGACTGAATCAGGGGATGACAGAAGAATTTGGAGAACAACCGCGATTTGTCGGTCCCATTGGCTCCGAAGAATTCGCCAAGCGCGGCCTCGAGGTTCTTGCTTCGGATTCCGAGCCAGGTTCCAATCGCCTCGACGATAGCGGTGACGGCCAAGGAAAACGTGAGATATACGGCAAAAAGACCAATCAACACATCGAGCGATTCGATTCCAAACATGGTTACCTATCCCCCCATTGGTTGGAGCCCGTTGAATGAAATGGACATGCCGGATTAAGTCTGGGATCTCACGCGGTTCGACAAAGCCTTCGGATTACAGTTACCTCCGCATGGCGTTCCGGCCATTTCGCACACGGCAGAGATTGAAGCACGGTCGATTGACGTCACTTTCGAGACATCGCGCCAGCGAGAACAACACGGAGAGAAGAAAATGAACACGCCCTATGACAGCGTTTGGATCATAGCCTTGGTGTCATAGTCTGTCAAGATTCTGTTTAGATAGTTGGCATCTTCATCTTTGGGACTCGGAGCGGCGGGATGGGAGGACCAATGACGCGTGTCGGATATTGAGTCGCTCTGAAGTGGAGACCTGACGGTCTTGAGGAGTGCCAGGGGCGGGAGACCCTGACACAACGGGAGTAGACTTTTGATTGCGGCTATGCCGCGCCAGGCTAGAGTCTGTCGTGCCTACGGCACTTTAGAGAAAAGGCTGTCCGCTTGGCTTGTGTTCCTTCCTCTGAAGCCCGCGCAGGCGCGGTCACTCGCTCAATACTGCTCCCCTTTTGCTGCCCACGCTTCTAGCACACGGCCAATCGCCACAGGGGGGATTGACACAGAAGCGGCGGCGTCCTTACTATGCGTCGCGCAGTAGGGAAGCTGTCGTGCGTGGCCTTGGGAATCCCGGAAGATAGCGTGTCTGACTCGCCCATGCCGGGACATCCGCGCTGGCCACGTCATTATGTGGGGACGGGTTTTGTGGCGCGACGAAAGTCGACGCCGAAATAGCCGGGCGACAGGAAGCATCTAGACATGAAGAGACTATTCGACAGGAAGACGCTCGAAATCCTAGCCCAGGAGATGGCCGGTGAGCATCGGCTGAAGCGGGTACTGGGACCATGGTCGCTAACGGCGCTTGGAATTGGAACCATCATTGGAGCGGGGATCTTCGTCGTCATTGGAACCGTAGCCCATGACAAGACAGGGCCGGCCATTATCGTTTCGCTGCTTGTTTCCGGCCTGGCGTGTGTATTTGCCGCGCTCTGCTATGCGGAATTCGCATCGATGGCTCCTGTCGCGGGGTCTGCATATACATACGCATATGCAACGCTTGGCGAGTTGTTCGCGTGGATAATCGGCTGGGACCTTGTACTCGAATATACGGTGGCCTCGGCAAGCGTGGCGCATGGATGGTCGCACTATTTTCAAAACTTCATCAGCATCTTCGGGTGGTCCATCCCGGAAGCCCTGGCCAAGGCTCCCTTCGACACCAGTTCGGCAACGGGTCATTTCGTATTGACGGGTACGCTGATTGATTTGCCTGCCTTTGTGATCTCGGCGGTTCTGACTGTCATTCTCGTCATTGGCATTCGTGAAAGCGCGACCTTTAACGCGGTTATGGTGGTCATCAAGCTGGCAGTAGTCGTGTTCGTAATTGTAGTGGGCGCGTTTTATGTGAATCCGGACAACTGGACGCCTTTCGCGCCGTATGGCTGGAAGGGCCTCAGCTTCTTTGGCGAGGCGTTTGTATGGGGAGAAGGTCCCGGGGGGCATCCCATAGGGATGTTGGCCGGAGCAGGGATCATGTTCTTCGCATACATCGGATTCGATGCGGTGTCGACTCAAGCTGAAGAAGCGCGAAATCCGCAACGTGACGTCCCCATCGGCATCATTGCGTCTTTGCTCATTTGCACCGGGTTGTATATTGCCGTCGCGGCGGTGCTGACGGGCATGGTGCCCTACGACAAGATTGACATTGATGCGCCGGTGGCCGCGGCGTTCCGCGACCAAGGCCTCCCGTGGGCACAGTTCATCATATCGATAGGAGCACTAGCGGGAATCACTTCCGTGCAGATGGTACTGATGCTGAGCCAGCCGCGAGTCTTGTTAGCGATGGCACGAGATGGACTGCTTCCCTCCGGATTCTTCGCGGCGATTCACCCGAAGTTCCAGACGCCCTACAAGTCGACCATTCTCACGGGATTGGTTGTGGGATTGTTGTCGGCAGTGATTCCGCTGCGGCTTCTGCTTGAGCTCGTGAACATCGGCACCCTGCTGGCGTTCGTGATTGTCTGCATGGCCGTGCTGATCATGCGACGCATTCATCCGAATGCCGAGCGTCCGTTTAGATGTCCCTATTCGCCTTACCTGCCGATCATGGGAATCGTGATGTGTCTGATGCTCATGTTCTCGTTGCCGTCGAGCAACTGGGAACGGCTG